>CAXTUO010000292.1:0-5325 GCA_964247175.1 uncultured Acetobacteraceae bacterium
CTCATCCGTCAGGCCGCGACCACGGCCTGATTGCCCGTGAATCTGCCCCGGTTACTAGTTGGCACGTTTCCAATGGCGACACCGTTTGCAAACTCGGGGTTGCCTTTTCGCTCAGGATATTATGCGCCCTTTGAGGCCCAATTTCTTGCAGCGAAGACACCTCGCAATGATGCTTGGGGGCATCCCAATGGGAGCAACAACCTCGGTAACGGCAGTTGTTGCTACGACTCCCGGCATCGTGGGTGTTGAAAGAGGAAAGAAGCGGCACCGTCGCTTGATGGCTTGCGACCGTTTAGGCCGTAATATCAAATTAGAGCAAGCAGGCATCAGTCGAGAGAAATAGCCCGGAGGTGGCTAGAAGCCGTAGTAGGGCAAGTAAGGCCGCGACCTGAAAAGTGTTGAGGACGGATCACTTTGTATGGAAACACACCTGGCAGAACGATGGTCAACCCCGCCTAGACACCTGCAGCATCGCCGCCAACGCATCGGCAAGCTGCCCCAACGCCGCGCTCATGGCGGCGACCAGGTTCGCCGTGCCGGGGCCGGTGGGCTGCACGGTCAGGCGCACCACGCGCGTCACCGCCGTGGCGCGCGCACGCCCGCGCGACACCGCCACCTGGGCCAGCAGCACCACCTGGCCTGACGGGTCGGCGTCGAAGCGCTGGACGTCCATCTCCACCGTCGCGTCCGCTTCCGCCGAGATCGACCCGGCCGAAGTGAACACGCTGCTGCCGGGCAGGCGGTTGTTCAGGTCCTCGGCCAAGATGCGGGCGATCAGGTCGCCCAACGGCTCCCCCCACCGCTCCATGCTGGTCACGCGGAGCGAGTACGGGCTGTTGCTCCGCACGATCTCCGGGCGGTCGAGGTAGCCGGCCAGGCCCGGGCGGCGCAGCTCGACCTGCGCTGGGCCGCCGCGCCGGGGCGCGCCCGGCACGGCGGCCAGGGTATAATACGCAACATCCGGCGAAGCGCAGGCCTGGGCGGCGCCGGCCAGTGCGAGGCCGAGCAGGCCGCGGCGGGACAGCGTCATCGCTCGGCAGCCGAGCCGGTGCGCCCGCGCACCAGGGCCTCGGGATGTCGGTCGAGGAAGTCCGCCAGCAGCCGGATCGACCGCGCCGTGTCGCCCACCTGGGTCATGGCCCGTTCCAGCTCCCGTTGGAATTGCGAGTTGTTGCCGTAGCTCGCTTCGATGGACCCGACCATCCGCCCGGTCTTCGCCACGGCGTCCTGCAGGCCCGCGGTGATCTCCGGCAGGCGCTTCAACGTGGGGGTCAGCCCGGCGTCGGCCTTTTTCACCAGGTCCTGCACGCTGTTCATCGCGCCGGACGCGGAGCGCAGGGCGCCGTTGAGGTTCTGCCCGATCTGGTCGAGCGGCAGCCGGTCCAGCTTGCCCGCGATGTCGCCCGCGGCGACCAGGATGTTGTCGAGGCCGCCACCCGCGCTCGGCAGCACGATGTCGCCGCCCTCCATCACCACGTCCGCGGGCCGGGCATTCGCCACGAAATCGAGCGCCACCACCCGCTGGCCCGTCAGGTAGCTCGCGGTCTGCAGCTGCGCCCTCATGCCGCGCTGCACCAGACGGCGCGTCGCGTCCATGGTGTCGTCGGGCTTGACCGCATCCTCGCTCATGATGCGCTCGGGCTGCACCTCCAACCGCACCCGGACCCGCGCGTCGCCGGTGGCCGGGTTCAGCTCCAGGGCGACGCTGCTCACGGTGCCGACCTGGATGCCGAAGAATTCAACCGGCGCGCCGCGCGAAAGGCCGCGCGCCGAGCTTTCGAAGTAGGTGACGAAGGACAGCTTGGTGCTGTAGCCGGAGGCTTGCGCCTCGGCGTAGTTGTTGAACAACGGGAACTCGGCGCCAGGCGCCGCCTCCGCGGCGTCGGGTTTGCCGCGGTCCGGCGAGTCGAACGCGACGCCCCCGGACAGCACGGCCTGCAGGCTCGCGACCTCCACATGCACCCCCTCGCTGCCGATCTGCACCGACAAGCCGGACGCGTTCCAGAAATGCGTGCCTTGGCGCACGAAACCGTCATAGGGCGCGCGGATGAACAGCTGCACCGCCACCGGCCCGGTGCCGTCGCCGATGTCGTAGTTCAGCACCTCGCCCACGGTGATGTCGCGGTAGAACACCGGCGCCCCGGGTCCCAAGGAACCGAGGCGCTGCGCCTTGACGGTGAAGGTGCGGCCCGGCTCGCCGGTGCGGACGCCGGGCGGCTGCTCCAGCCCGGTGAATTCCAACTGGCGCTGCCCGTCGCGGCTGCCGGGGTCCATCTCGATGTAGCTGCCGGACACCAGCGTCTCGATCCCCGAAAGGCTGCCGGACGCGATGCGCGGCCGCACCACCCAGAACCGCGCGTTGCCGGTCAGGTATGGATCGGCCTCCCGCCGCATGCGGACGGTGACGATGACATGGGACATGTCGTCCGACAGGCGGATCGCCTCGACCTGGCCCAGCTCAACCGCCTTGTGGCGCACGCGGGTCTGCCCGGCGGTCAGGCCGTCCGCGCTGCGGAAGGTCAGCGTCACCGTGCTGCCTTCCTGCGACACGGTGCGCCAGCCGAGCCAGGCGGCGATCACGGCGGCCACAAGGGGGATCAGCCAGATCAGTGAGATGCGGCTGCGCCGGACGGCCGCGGCCGGCTCCTTGGGAGGGGGAGTATCGCTCATGCCTCAGCCTCTGCCGCATCGCACCCGGTTTGGCCAGCCGCGTCCCACATCAGCCGCGGGTCGAAGCTGAAGGCTGCCAGCATGGTCAGGATCACCACCGCGGCGAAGCACACCGCGCCCACCCCCGGGATGACGGACGCCAGCAGCCCCATCCGCACCAGCGCCACGAGCACCGACAGCATGAACACGTCGATCATCGACCAGCGCCCGACCGCGTCCACGATGCGGTACAGCCGCGTGCGGTCCTTCAAGCGCCCCGCCGCGTGCCGCTGGGTCGAGACCAGCAGCACCGAAAGGCTCAGCAGCTTCAGCACCGGCACCAGGATGCTGGCCCCGAACACCAGCAAGGCGAGCGGCCACATGCGGTATTCGACCAGCTCCCGCACGCCCCCGAGAATGGTGCTGGGCTGTCCGCGGCCGAACCGGATGAGGGTGAGGATGGGGTACAGATTGGCCGGGACGTAGAACACGGCGGCCGCGACCAGCAACGCCCAGCTCCGCGCGATGCTGTCGGGCTTGCGGACGCGCAACGGCGCGTTGCAGCGCCGGCAGGGGTCGCCCGGCCTCCCCCGGCTGACCCGGCCGCAACTGTCGCAGCCGATCAGCGGGCCGTTGCCCATCGGCGCCGGGGTGCGGCGGCGGCGGCCGATGGCCTCCCACAGCGCATGCTCGTCGAGCCAGGCGTCGGTCGCGACCACCGTGAGCATCAGCGCGCCCAGGACATAGAGCGCGATCCCCACCTGCACCTCCGCCAGCGCCGCCAGGCGGGTGTAGGCGACAAAGGTGCCGAGCAGGAACACCTCGATCATCGCCCAGGGCGTGAGCCGCTTGCGCCAGCGCTCCATGGCGGCGAGGGTGGACGGCGCGGTGCGGGTGATCCGCAGGCCGATCAGCACGCCGGCGGTCAGCCCCAGCTTCAGCAGCGGCGCCAGCAGGGTGAAGGCCAGCACGACGACGGCGAGTTCCCAGATCCCCTGGCTTTCGAATGCGCCGGGCAGGGAAAGCAGGGTGGTTTCCCGTTGCTGCCCGGCCACGCGCAGCCCGAGCAGCGGCCCGGTGGCCGCAAGCGCGAACAGCACCAGCCCGGTGACGCTGAACGCGAGCGTCGTGCCGAGCGCGTCGCGCCGCCGCCGCCGCAGCAGGGCGCCGCAGCGCGTGCATTCGGCGATCTGGCCGGGCCGCATGGCCGGCACGGCCTGGAACAGCCCGCATTCCGGGCATTCCCGCATCGTGGCATCCGGACCGAGCAGGGCGTTGGGTGCTATGTCGGACATCTCGGACCCATACGTGAAGCCCCACCGCGCGGTCCAGGATCATCGTCCGGGGATCGTGGCGGCGGCGGGGCGTTGGATTGTTGCATAACACATACGGACGCCCACTGGCACCCCACGCGGCGCGCGCCAGTTGCGGCGGCCGGCTGGTCCGGTTATACCCCGGCCCATGCGGCCGACGTAGCTCAGTGGTAGAGCAGCTGATTCGTAATCAGCAGGTCCTCAGTTCAATCCTGAGCGTCGGCACCAATCAACGGGTTGAAGGCGAGAGCGGAAAAGGAACCGCGTTCCAGCCGGCGGCAGCAAGGCGCTTGGCGGGCACGCGGGATGGCCGGTGGGCTCCGCCCCAGCCGCCCGCTCCGTTGCGTGCAACACGCCTCGCCGCGGCCGGCAGCTATGCCCGATGCCGATGCCAGGTTCAGAGGTCCAGGCTCTGCGGAAGGATCACGAGGTCCCGGACCGTGACGTTGGGCGGCCGGGTCAGCATGAACAGCACGGCCGCCGCCACCTCCTGGGGCTGCATGAGGCTTCCGGCCGCCAGCGCCTCGTCGAGCTTCGCCTTCGGCCAATCGCTCAGCAGGGCTGTGACAACGGGGCCGGGGGCGACCTCGCCGACGCGGATGCCGTGCTTGGCGACCTGCCGCCTCAGCGTGTGGACGAAGGCCTGAACCGCGTGCTTGGACGCCGTATAGATCGGCTCCACGACGACCGGGACGAAACCGGCCACCGAGCTGGTCACGACAATGTCGCCGGTCCCGCGCTCGACCATGTGCGGCAGGACGGCATGGATGGACCGGAACGTGGCGTTGACGTTCAGGTTCAGCATGCGGTCCCAAGCGTCGGGGTCGCCTCCGACAACGTCGCCCCCGACGTAGGATCCCGCATTCGCGTGGAAGATGTCCAGGCGGCCCGCCTTGTCCAGGATCTGCAGCATCATGCCGGCCACGCTTTTTGGATCGAGAAGGTTGACCACCAAGGGGATTGCCTGCGGTCCAAGCTCCGCACGCAGATTCCTCAGCTTATCCTCGGCGTAGTCAACCAGCACGACGCGGGCGCCGGCGGCGAGCATGGCCCGGGCGCATTCAAGGCCGATGCCTGACGCGGCGCCGGTGATCGCCGCGACCTTGCCCGACAGTTCCTGACCCATTCCCAAGCTCCCTCAATCAAGTGTCGTCGTCGTGTGCTGCCGCAGATAGGGCGGACGCAGATGGGGCGAACGGCGCTCAAGCGCGGCCATGGGACACGCGCGACCGGCGCGCCAGGCTGTCCACAATGACCGCCACGGCCAGCACGGCGCCGGTGATCATGTACCGGAGCGAGGACGACAGGTCGAGCAGCGTCAGCCCGCTCGCGATGGACTGGATCACGATGATGCCGAGCAGCG
>CAXTUO010000293.1:0-5324 GCA_964247175.1 uncultured Acetobacteraceae bacterium
GCGTCAACCGCGGCCTGGCCTATGAGTCCGAAGGCGCGAACCGCAACGTGCCGGTTGGCCTGGCGACCACGGCCGGCCGCGACGCCGCGTCAAAGGGCCAGTTCACCGCCGGCTCGGCCAAACTGCCCGGCGGCACGGCCAACCTCCTGCCGGGCATCGCCGACGTTGCGGGCACGGATGCGCCGTTCGGCATCCAGCACGGCTATATCTTCGACGCCGCGCTGCAGGCAGGCCTGACCGTGCGGAACTACGGCTTCCTGGTGAACAACATCGGCGCCACCACCTACTCCGACGGCACCCCCATCGAGAACGCGGGCGAGGCCGGCGTCGTCCAGGTCGCAGCCCTCAACCCGACGCTCGCGCCGTTCACCGACCTATATTTCCGCGGGTTCGACCAGACCTACTCGGACCAATGGACCTTCAACGAGTGGAACCGCGAGTTCATGGGCTTTATCGCGAACAACAACCTGCCGAACCTAGAAACGGTCCGCCTGAGCCATGACCACACCGGCAGCTTCGCCACAGCACTCGCCGGGGTGAACACGCCCGACACCCAGGAAGCGGACAACGACCTTGCCGTAGGCCGCCTGCTTGAGGCCGTGGCGCACAGCCCGTATGCCAGCAACACCGTGATCATCGTGATCGAGGACGACTGCCAGGACGGCCCCGACCACGTGGACTCGCACCGCTCGACCACCTACGTCGCCGGCGCCTACGTGAAGAAGCGGGCGGTGGTCAGCACGCGCTATAACCAGGTGAGCGTGCTGCGCACCATCGAGGACATCCTGGGCACGCAGCACATCAACCTGAACACCGCCTACCAGCGGCCGATGAGCGATGTGTTCGACGTCACCTCGCGGGGCAACTGGACCTACAACGCCATCGCCTCGACGATCCTGAAGCAGACCTCGCTCGCCTTGGCGAACACCGGGGTAAAATATGCGGAAGGCCCGGACATCCTGCCGCGGCACGACGCCGCTTATTGGGCGAAGGCGACGCGGGGCTTCGATTTCTCGGCGGAGGACCGCGTGCCGGTCGATCTGATGAACGAGGTGATGTGGGAAGGGCTGATGGACGGCAAGCCCTACCCGAGGGAGCGTTCGGGCAAGAAGATGGGTACTGTCGCCGCGGCGACGGCAGGCGAGTAAGACCGGCACGCTGCCGGGGCCAAGAGTGCGTGAGGGGCGGCGGACAGCGCCGCCCCTCGTTGCTGATGCGGCCTACGGCTCCGCCCGCGTTGTCAGCAGGAAGGTCACCGACAGGCCCGCGAACAGGATCGGCCCGGACCAGGCGCCGGCCGGCACCTGCTGGAGCGCCAGGCAGGCCCCGGCGATCCAGGCCACGGCGGCGATGGCGCCCTCATCGACGAACAAGTCTCGGAGCTCGCCGCGCCGGGTTGATCGCAAAGGCACCCGGCTGCGACGCGTCCCGCCCCAGGTCTCACGA
This sequence comes from uncultured Acetobacteraceae bacterium, assembly GCA_964247175.1. Classification (GTDB taxonomy): domain Bacteria; phylum Pseudomonadota; class Alphaproteobacteria; order Acetobacterales; family Acetobacteraceae; genus CAHJXG01. The sequence goes on from CAXTUO010000293.1 coordinate 1,447, forward strand.
CGCTCGTGCGTTATCGTGCCAACGCAGGTCAAAGGCTTGCGGTCACGGCCTCCAGCCTGCAAAAGTCCGGCCAGGCAGGCCCGATGTAATGGGGGCCGGCACGGACAGTCCGACCCCGCCCAGGGTCAGAGCGACGCAGCTACCGACACGAACGCGCTGCGCCCGGGGTTGGTCCAGAACAGCGGGGTGGCGCCGTCACCGGCCACGCCGGCCAGGCCGATCAGGCTGCGGTTGTTGCTGATGTTGTCCACGTTCACGCGGAAATCCAGCTTGCGCCCGTTCCACACCGGCAGCGTGTAGCCCAGCGCCAGGTTGGCATAGGAATAGGCGCGGATCGGATACGCGGCCGGCGTGTCCTGCAGGTACTGCGGCCCGATGAACTTGCCGACGATCGATCCATAGACCATGTCGTTGTTCACCAGCGTGTGCTGCTGGTGATACAGCACCCCGGCAGCGCCGGTGGTGCGCGGCGTGACCGAGAGCGGGCCGCCGTTCTTCTTCAGGTCGGCGCTGTTGATGGTGTAGTTGCCGTAGAGCGACACGCCGTAGGCGACCTTGACCGTGCCCTCGAATTCCAGGCCCCGGTAGGTGGCACCGCCGGAGTTGAAGAACGTGCTGTCGCCGCCCGACAGGGCGCGGCTGCCGATCCGGTTGGTGAAATCGATGTAGTAGGCGTCGGCGCCGGCGGTGAAGCGGTCCGTCTGGTAGGCGGTGCCGATCTGGTAGTTCCAAGTGGATTGCGGCGTCAGGTTCGCCGGGCTGCTGGTGTAGAGCACGTTGATCGGGGGCGCGAGGAAGCCGCGCGCTGTTTGTGCATACACCGTCCAGCTCTTGTTGATGGAATAGCGCGCATCGATCGACGGCTGGTAATCGGAGTAGGTCCGCTCGAAGTTCGCGGGCAGCCGGGTGCTGCTGTTGACGGTGGCATCCAGCGTGCGGGTGGTGGCGGTGAACTTCAGCCCGGGCGTGATGACGAGGCCGGGGATCGGGGTCAGCGCCCATTCCACGTAGGGCTGCTCCGTGCGCAGGTCGGTGTGATACAGCCGGGCGTAGCCGGGGGCCGTGGGCGAACCCACGGTATACTGGATGCTGTTGCGGCTGAGGACGACCTGCTCGCGCCAGTTCGACGCGTTGATATAGTCGATCCACACCCCGGCGCGCAGCTGGCCCCAAGCGGTCTCCTTGGTGAGGCGGAGGATGTCGCCGTAGTCGCGGAAGTCGTTGTGCTTGGAGAAGCCCGGCACGTCGTTGTTCAGCGTGACCGGCTGGCCGTTCGAGAAGTAGCGGTTCCTCGAGGATGTCGTCAGGTTCGGCGTGGTGCCGTTCGGGTCGCGCCCGACCCGGCCGGTCTGATAGTAGGCGTTGGTGTAGAGCTTGTTGTCCACGCCCCAGCCGTCGCCGAAGCTGGACCTGACGCCGATGTATTCGAAGTCCGTGGTGTAGTCGTCGTAGTTGTAGCCGCGGTAGGCCTGCGACGTGGGATCGTTGTTCAGGCCGTATTTGGGGCCGAACTTCTGGATCTGCGCGAGCGTCGCGCCATAGGGCGTGTGCACGAAGTTGCGGTCGTAGTTGCCGAGAAAGGTCAACACCGTGTTGTCGTCCACCGGCACTTCGAGCTTGACGAAGCCGTTGAGGCGGCGGGTCGAGGTGCCGCTGATCGCGCCGCGTGATTCGACCCGCTGCACGTCCACCGTGCCGCGCGCGCCGTTCAGGGACGCCAGCGCGCCGCTGTCCAGCTGCAGCCCGTACAGCTTGGTCCCCCAGCTTCCCACGGTCCCGTACGGGTTCACCCGCACCGTGTTGGAGGGCGAGACCGAGTTGATCGACACCGTGCCGCCGAAGGTCGCGTAGCCCAGCGTCGATGCGGTGCCGGGTCCGCGATCGACCTGCACGGCGCCGATGTCGTGCGCGAGGAAGTAGGACTCCGATTGCGGCGCGAAGTTGGTCGGCAGGCCCGGCAGCACGATGCCGTCGAACACCGTGTTGAACTGCGTGTACTGGAAGCCGCGGATGGTTTCCTGGTAGTTCTGCTGCAGGCCGCCGCCCACGGGCTCCACGTTCTGCACGCTTGGCGTGAACTGGATGATGCGGTCGTAGTTGTTGGTCGGCGTGACGTTCTCGCGGATAAAGGTGGAGCCGACGACGGAGGTGGGCTGGGACGCGTTCAGCGGCGCACGGCTGGGCGCGATGTCCGCCGCGGTGCCTGGCGACGGGGGGGCGCCGGCCGGGGCGGCCGCGCGCACGGTGCCGATATCGGTGGGAGCCGCGGGCACTGCGGATTGGTCCTGCGCCGTCGCTGTCGTGCCCGTCCAGCACCAAGCCGCCGTGCATAGCAGCAGGATGGCGGTCGATCGCGTCCGGCCTGGCCCTGAAGTCTCGAACATTGTCGTCAGCCCTTGAGAATGAACATTGTCGTCATGCGGGATCCGCGGACACCGCGAGCGCGCCTGGCGTGGCCGGGGCAGCAACGGCGTTTGAACGCGCTGTGCGATCAGGTCATCTGCAGCTCGACCCAGACCAGCAGTGGGAGGGTGCGGTCGCCGATCTCCGCGGGCGCCGCCGGATAGTGAGCGTCACGCACGGCAGCCAGGGCGGCGCGGTCGAGCAGCGGGCTGCCGGCGGATTGCTTGAGCTGGATGTTGCGGACGGTGCCCGACTGGTAATCCAGTTGCACCTGCGCCCGCCCGGTGAGCTGCATCGCTGCCGCCGCGGTGGGATAGCGCAGCGCGGCCTGGATCGCGGCGCGAATGCGCCCTTGCAGCGTTGCTGTCGCAGCGGACAGCCGTGCGCCGTCGGCCAGCATGGCCTGCTCTGGCGACGTGGCAGTCGGGACCGCTGAAGCCGTCGAGGTCCGGGACGGGGGCGAGGCCGGAGCGTGCACGACCCGCGGCTGCTCCGCCGGCGGGCGGCGCACCGGACGTGGCGTGCTGGAGCGTGGCGGAAGTGGAGGGGGTTGCAATGCAGGCGCCGGCAACTCTGGTGGCGCAGCCACGTCGGGCATCGGCGGTGCGGGCGACGCATCCCCGTCGATTGGAGGCGCCAGCGCCGGTTCGGACGACGGCAGGGCGGCGGTGATCGGAGGATCCCGCGCTGGCGCGGGTTCGGGCAGCGGCGGCTCTGGCGTGGACGGAGATGCTTCCGTCACAGCAGCCGGGGTGGGAGTAGGCTCCTGCGCGGCGGGGGGCTGGGCCACCATGGACTTAGGTGGCGGCATGGGTCCATCCAATGCAAGTTCGACCATGACGGGTTCAAGCGGCGGCGACGTGCCACCCATCGCAAATTCCACGCTGACGACAACCGCACATTGCAGCGCCAACGCAAGGACAAGCGCAAGCGCCATGCGGCCTTGGCTGCTCGGAGCAGCAGAACTTGCCCGCCATGCAGGTTGTGCGCGCACCGGCGTAGCAGGCCCATGCTGTGGGCAAGCCGGCCTAGGCAGCAGCGCATGTGCGTTATCCAGCATTGGTGGTCGTTACCGCGCCTGCAAAGGCCGATTGGTTATTCTACGATGACGTTTGCATTCTTCAACGATATTGCTGCTGAACAGGCGTTTAGTTTCTTGCCGCGGAGGCCGGATTGGGGCGTCGATGGAGTCGACCGGAATTACGGAGCAAACGCCACCATAAAGGTCACCGGGGCAAATCCTCGGGCAATCAGGTCGTTGTTGCGGCCTGGCGGACGAGGTCTGGAAGCGGCGGGATGCTGATGTTCCGGGCAGCCAAGGAGCTGAGGGAGGCGGTTTAGGCTTACCCGCTTGGCGGTCCGCTCGCGCCTGGCGTCATGTCACCTCAATCAGGGTTTTGCCCCTTTCCATGGCGGCCATGATGTCGGGCAGGACGGTCCCGAACCACGCGAGGATGTCGCGGCGACGGGTGTTC
>CAXTUO010000294.1:0-5315 GCA_964247175.1 uncultured Acetobacteraceae bacterium
CGCAGAAGGCGGTCTGCGAGGACATGCAGCGGGAAGCCTTCGCCAACCCGCCTTTCGTGCCCCTGGGCCAGTGGAAGCAGCCTTGGGCGTTCCGCACCACGCTGAAGAACTTCGTCCGCTGCGGCAACGTGCTGTTCTGGGGCGTGGAGCGCGCGTAGCGGGGGCGCCCGGCCTGGCTGACAAGACGCCGCACTTGCCCATATGGGGGACATGTCCGAAGTACTCGTCTGGTTCGACGGCGGCTGCCCGCTTTGCCGCCGGGAGATCGCGCTGATGCGTCGGCTGGATCATCGGCGCGCCATCACCTTCTTGGACGTGGCACGGGACGACACGGCCTGTCCGATTGACCGCGCGGCGCTGCTGGCGCGGTTCCACGCCCGGGAGGACGGCCGGACGCTGTCCGGAGCCGCGGCTTTTGCCGCCATGTGGCGAGCCATCCCGTGGCTTCGTCCGCTCGGGCTGGCGGCGCGCAATCCGCGTGTCCTGGCGGCCCTGGAAAGCCTGTATTGCCGTTTCCTGAAACTACGTCCCAAGCTGCAGCGCTTGGCGCGGCGGTGGGACGCCCCGAAACCAACATGACCAGATGCAGCGGCGGGCGGAACGGCGTCCCGCCGCGCACTGCGTCCCGAAATGGAAACCTAATCAGTTTCCATGGATATACATGTAACTCCCTTCCCCCTGGTCACTGCTGAACGACATGCCCAGGCGCCCGTTGCTGAGATCGGCCTTGGTGTAGCCAGCCAGGGTGATCGACGCGACGGGCCTGCCAGGCGCCGTCGCGTGCAGGGTCAGTCCGGTGAACCCGGCCGCGCCCTGGCCGTCCTGCCAATCGAATGCAACGTTTGAAGGCGTCACGCCGAAGATCGTGGCGGCGTCGCCGGCATGGAAGTTGACGACCGTGCTCCAGATATCGGCATTCGCCGCCCGGTCATCAACAAAGAACGTGTCGTTCCCGGCGCCGCCGACCAGGAAGTTGGAGCCGGTTGAGCCGTCCAAGACGTTGTTGCTACCCCCCCTGCTCACGTTGATCGCATCGTTGCCGGAGCCGCTGTGGATGAACGTGTTGGGGGTCACCGCGGTGATGTTCAGGTTGTCGGCGCTCACCGTGATGTATTGGTGCTCCAGCCCGGGGACCGGCCCGCTGTAGGCATCGCCGGCGGCGCTTGATGAGGCCCCGGTCGTCGTGTTGGTGAGCAGGAACCTGACGGTGTCAGAAGGCGTGACAGTGGGGGGCGTGACGACCACTGGAGGCGTGACAACCGTCGGAGGCGTCACGGGTCCTGGAGGCGCCGCGCCGACGGCCAGGTCATAGCTGTTGGCCGCGGTGCCGGCCGTGACCGTGAACGCTTTCCCGGCAAAGCTGCCGGCAAGGGCGAGGGTGCCCAAAACGCTTGCGCCGCTGCTAAGGGTCAGCGTGCCGACGCCGTTGGCGCCCGCAGCATAGCTGACGCCCGTCACGGGGGCGGCGCTGTTGACGGTGATCTTGTCGCTGTCCGTGAACCCGGCGACCGTTCCAGCAAAGCCCGCCGGGTTGTCGAGGATCAGCGTGTCGTTGTCGGCCATCGCCACTGTCTGGCCGGCGCCGACGGTGCCGACCTCCAGCGTCCCGGCGGCCGCCGCGGGAATGGGCGTGTCGAAGCCGGGCAGGACGGTCGTGCGGTTGAAGGTGATCTGCCCGGTGCCGGACAGGGCGTCGCGGAACGCCAGCCCTGGCCCCTCGGAAACGATCTGGCCGTTGTTGTTCACCGCGCCGTTGACCGTGACCCGGCCCATGCTCGGACCGGCATCGGTCGGCGAGATGCCCCCCATCAGCAGGCCGCCGGCCAGCAGGGTCAGGCCGCCGGTGCTGAGCGTGCCGCCGGCTTGCTCGAACACGCCGTCCTTGCCGATGGTCAAGCTGTTCGCCGTGGTGTAGTCGCGGCCGTTGCGCACGTTGACGTAAGCCGAGTTCTCGATCAGCTTCAGCGTCGACTCGACCGGCACGTAGCCGGTGCCGTTCCACTCGTTGATCTGCGAACCCGGATCGTCATAGGCAAGCTGCGTCCAGTAACTGTGGGTGGGCGTGGGCTTCGGCCCGGTGAGGGTTTCGATGTTCATGACGAAACCGCCGAGCTTGCCGCCCAGGTTGATCGTCCGCCCGCCGCCCAGCGCCTCGAACGCCCCGTCGAACAGGGTATGCTTGGCCGTGTCGTACTGGGCGATGCTCGACGTATCAACCGTCGCGGTGCCGTCCAGGACCTGGAGTTCCCAGGCGATGTAGATGGGATTGCTGCCGGTGAACTGAACGTCGCCCCGGGTCTGGATAAAGGTGAACATCAGCCCGGCGTTCACGATCTTGCCGCCGTTGATCGCCAGCGGGCTGCTCTGGAACTCGCGCCCGAGCGCGCCGGCCGAACCCGGTGCGAAGGTCAGGGTTCCGTCAACCTCCAGGCCGATGTCCGAGCTGGCGAGGTCCAGCGAGTTGACCGTTTCGTTCACGCCGGCGGCGATGGTCACGGTGTAATAACCGCCAACGCCGGCGGGCGCCGCGTCAATCACCACATCCGCCGCCGCATCGTTTGGAACCGCGCCGGCCAGCCAATTGCCCGCAGTGTTCCAATTCCCGGAAACGCCCTTGCTCCACTTAAATCCAGCCATGGGTGTATTTGCCTTGATATTGTATTGTTTATCGTAGAGTCGTTCAGATTACATTAACCACGTCTTACCCATCCGGACTTACGCTATGCCCGGCCTTGGAAGCGATGTTCAAACCAAGTAAACAGGAACGTTCTCTCCTCAGTATGAGCCGGGGTTACATTGCGAAATCAGTTCGGTCATGAGCCTTGGGACCTACACCCTCGATCTACGTACCGATGCCGCGGTCGCGGCACGGCTTCGGCCACCTACCGCGCTCCGCACGGAGCCGCTTCCAAGCACGGCCCCGACCGCATAGGCTGCGAGCCAGTGTCGCAGAAACCGCGGGCGGTACGGTCGTCCGCTCACTGCGCAGGAGGCTTGATGGACGGTCCGGCGCCAACGCTCCCTCCCGACGAGGCAGGCTTCGTCCCCGCCCTCGCGGCGCACGCGGCGTCGGTTGACCGTGACGGCGCGTTTCCGTGGGACGGCCTGCGTGCGTTGCACGCGGCGGGCCTGCTGGCGCTGACCGCCCGGCCGGAGGACGGCGGGGCGGGCGCGGGCCTGCTGCAGGCGGCCGCCGTGGTGCGCCAAGCGGGCCGCGGCTGCGCGTCCACGGCGCTGATCCTGGCCATGCAGCTCATCCACCTCCGCACCGCCGCGCGCTCGGACTGGCCGGAGCGCCTGCGGGCACAGATCGGGCGCGGCGCCGTGTGCTCCGGGGCGCTGATCAACGCGCTGCGGGTGGAGCCGGCGCTTGGCACGCCGGCCCGCGGCGGCCTGCCGGCAACGCTGGCGCGGCGCACGGCCGGCGGCTGGTCGATCACCGGGCGCAAGATCTACAGCACCGGCGCGCCCGGCCTGGCCTTTATGCTGGTGTTCGCCCGCGTCGAACCCTTGGGTTCGCCGGACGTCGAACCCAAGGGTTCGCCGGACACGGAGGAGGCGGCGCCGCGCACCGGCCTGTTCCTGGTGCCCGCGCAAAGCCCGGGCGTGCGGATCGAGGCAACCTGGGACCAGCTCGGCTTGCGCGGCTCGGGCAGCCACGACGTGGTGTTCGAGAACGTGCAGGTGCCCGCTGACCACGCGCTGGACCTGCGCCCGCCCGCGGACTGGGCGCAGCCGGACCCGGACACCACCGCCTGGAACACGCTGCTGGTGGCCGCGCTCTACACCGGGGTGGCGGAGGCCGCGCGGGACTGGGTCGCCTCGTTCCTGCGCGGACGGGCACCCGCGAGCCTCGGCGCGCCGCTCGCCACCCTGCCGCGCATGCAGGAAGCGGTGGGCCGGATCGAGGCGCTGCTGCTGGCCAACCGCCGCCTGATCGCGGGTGCCGCCGCCGAGGCCGACGCGGGCCGCCCGCCATCGCCCACGGAAAGCGGCCTGCTCAAGACAACTGCGGCCGAGAATGCCATCGAGGCGGTGCAAGGGGCGGTGCAGCTTGCCGGCAACCACGGCCTGTCCCGCGCCAACCCGCTGGAGCGGCACCTGCGCGACGTCTTGTGCGCCCGCGTCCACACGCCGCAGCCCGACGCCGCCTTTGCCGCCGCCGGGCGGCTGGCGCTCGGCCAATAAAGGAGACCCCAGCATGAGCCTTGAGTTCATCGGCATGATCCAGCCGCGCGAGCAGTCGGAGGTGCACCCGCCGCGCGGCCCGGCCATCGACCCCGGCTATCTCGTCGCCTCCGCCCAGGCACACGAAGCGCACGCGGCCGAGGGCGGCGGCTTCGACCGGGTGCTGATCGGCTGGTTCAGCAACGGCCCGGACGGGCTGCAGCTCGCGGCCCACGCCGCCGCGCACACGCAACGGGTCGGCTTCCTGGTGGCGCACCGCCCGGGGTTCCAGGCGCCCACGGCGGCGGCGCGGGCGTTTGCGACCTTGGACCAGCTCAGCGGCGGGCGGGCGGCGATCCACGTGATCTCGGGCGGCGACGATGCCGACCAGGCGCGCGACGGCGACTGGCTCGGCAAGGACGCGCGTTACGCCCGCACGGACGAGTATGTGGAGGTGCTGAAGCGGGTCTGGGCCGCGGACGCGCCGGTGGACCACGAGGGCGCCTACTACCGCATCCAGGGCGCGTCGCCCGCGGTGCAGACGGTGCAGCGCCCGCGCATCCCGATCTACTTCGGCGGCGCGTCGGACGCGGCCCTCCGCGTGGCCGGCAAGCACGCCGACGTGTATGCCTTGTGGGGCGAAACGCGCGCGCAGGTGGCCGAGATCACCGGGCGCGTGCGGGCCGAGGCCGCCAAGCACGGGCGCCCCGTCCGGTTCAGCCTGTCGTTCCGCCCCATCCTGGGCGCGACGGAGGAGGAGGCGTGGGCGCGGGCGGAGGCGATCCTCGCCCGCACCCTGGAGGTGCGCGGGCAGGCGGCGCTGGGTCCGGGGCAGGGCCTGCCTGCCAACGCCGGGTCGCAGCGGCTCTTGGCGGCGGCGGCGCTGGGCGACCGGCCGGAAGGGCGGCTTTACACGGCGATTGCCCGCGCCACGGGCGCGCGCGGCAACACCACGGCGCTGGTCGGCACGCCGCGGCAGGTGGCGGAAGCCTTCCTCGACTACCACGCCCTGGGCGTCACGACGTTCCTGATCCGCGGCTTCGACCCGCTGGAAGACGCGCTCCACTACGGCCGCACCCTGCTGCCCCTCACACGGCAACTGCTGGCCGAACGCACCCAACAGCAAACCGCAGCGGAGTAGCGCGCCC
>CAXTUO010000295.1:0-5309 GCA_964247175.1 uncultured Acetobacteraceae bacterium
AGTTGCGGAACACCTCGGCGATGCGCCCGCGCATGTCCAGGCTGACGTACATGCCGCGCGCCCGGCGGTAGATGTGGCCGTACTGCAAGCAGGCGTCGGCAACGGTCGGGTCGTAGACGATGGGCAGGAACCGCTTGGGGTCGCTCATGACGACGCGGAAGAACAGGGTCTCGTTCCGGTCCTGCAAGGCGGTCAGGTAGTTGTAGCGCGCCAGGTCGTCCGGCTGCTGCGCCAACTGGCCCATCGCGCGCTCGAACTGCCGGTCGAGCGTCTCGACCGCGTGGGGCAGCAGGCCCTCAAGGCCATGTGCATGCCGCTCGTCCTGGGTGAAGGCGGTTCCCTTGTTGCGCTCGGGGTCGTTGAGCAGGGCCGCGCCGTGAAGTCCTGTCGAAACTGGGGTGGAGGTGTCCATGATCGAGCCTTCCAATTGTGGTCCGTTCTTCTGGTGATCCGCCTGCGGCGCTGTCCGCTGTCGCAGGCCGCGTTAGGCGATCGCGTGTGTTGCGTTGCCGGGTTCGGCGCTGGCAGGCGCCGCGCCGCGGGGGTGGAGCAACACGGACAGCGAGCGCACGCCCTGGGCGCCGTGGACCAGCACGCCCTCGATGTCGGCCGTGGCGGACGGGCCGGTGTGGAACGTGGCGTAGTGGGAGTGCTTGAACTCCGGCCGGCGGTAGGCGTGGTGGATGTTGAGCACGATGTCCGCCGGGTCGAGCAGGACGATCAGGTGCTGCGGCAGGTAGCCCAGGGCGTTGGTGCCAAGCTCCGCCTCGGTGAAGCAAACGGAGCCGGTTTCGGCGACGGCGAAGGCGCAACGCACGACGCCGTAGTCCACGTCGGCCAGGCTGTGCGGGTCGGTTGGGTCACCAATTGGGCGGGTGCCGGGCACTTCGGGAGCCATCGAGACCACGACCTTGGCACTGCCGACCTTGGCGTGGATGGGGGCGAGCGGGTCGCCGGCAGCCGGGCGGTCCAGCCACTCGCCGCCCATCGCTTCCAGGCTGTCCTTGAACCACGCTTCCAGTCCGGGGTGCGCGATGTCGTCGAACATCGGCACCACTGGCAACTCGCGCGGCGGCTCCGGCAGGTTCTGGCGGACGCTGGCCATGATGTCGTCGCGCGCGCTGGCGCCAGTGGCGCTCATGGTGCCGCCTCCGGCGCTTGCGGGAGCGGGGCCGTCCCCGCCTTCTCGCCATGCCTGCCGCGGGTCTGCCGGTACCAGTCGTGGAAGGTCTGCACCGGCGGGTGCGGCATCTCGCGCTTGTGGCCCCAGGTGTTGAGCGGGTTGTAGACGGCGAAGCGCGGCAGGTGCTTCAGCGCGGAGTCTGCGGCCTTGATGGCGACCCGGTAGGTCGCCGGGTGCGCCAGCACGTTGCCGGCCGCGGCCATCATCGCCTTCTTGGCGAACGGCAGCTCGTGCTCCTCGCTCATCACCTTGCGCCAGCCGGCGATCTGCTCGTGGATGTTGATCTTGACCGGGCAAACGTTGGTGCAGCTCCCGTTCAGCGTGGAGGAGAAAGGGAGGGTGCTGTACTTCGTCTTGTTGAACGTCGGGTCTATGATGAGGCCAATCGGCCCGGAGTAGGTGGCGCCGTAGCTGAGGCCGCCGCTGCGCCGATAGACCGGGCAGGTGTTCATGCAGGCGCCGCAGCGGATGCACTTGAGCGAGGTCCAGAACTCCTGCATCCCAAGGCGCGCGGAGCGTCCGTTGTCGGTCAGCACGACGTGCATCTCGGCCCCTGCCCGCGGGCCGCGGAAGTGCGAGGTGTACTGGGTCATCGGCGACCCCAGCGCGGAGCGCGACAGCAGGCGGATGAACACCGCCAGGTGTTCCAGCCGCGGGATCAGCTTCTCGATGCCGATGCTGGCGATGTGCAGCTTGGGCAGGTTGGACGCCAGGTCGGCGTTGCCCTCGTTGGTGCATACGGTGAAGCCGCCGGTTTCGGCCACCGCGAAGTTGGCCCCGGTCAGCCCGGCGTCCGCGGCCAGGAACAGCGGCCGGGTGTGGTCGCGCTGCTGCCCGGCAAGGTAGTGGACGTCGGTGTTGCCGGGTTCCGAGCCGAGCTTCTCGACGAAGATGCGCGACACGTCGGTCCGCAGCTTGTGGACGGCGGGCACCACGATGTGGCTGGGCGCCTCGTCGCCCAACTGCTGGATGCGCTCGCCCAGGTCGCACTCCGTGACCTCGATCCCATTCGCCGCCATGAAGGGGCGGAAGCCCGTCTCCTCCGTCAGCATGGACTTGCTCTTCACCAGCGACTTGGCGCCGTGGTCGCGCAGGATGCCCAGCACGATCCTGTTGTGCTCGGCGCCGTCGCGCGCCCAGTGGACGTGGATGCCGTTGGCCCTGGCGTTGGCCTCGAACTGGTTGAGGTACTCGCCCAGGTGGGTGAGCGTGTGCTCCTTGATGCCACTGGCCAGGTCGCGGAGCTGCTCCCACTCGGGGATGCCGCGCATGAGCTTGTCGCGCTTCTGGCGCAGGTCCCACAGCCGCTCGTCATGGCCCTTCTCGTGCTGGGGCGCCGCGATGAAGCGCCCGGCCGCCTCGTTCTGGTCTATGGGGCGGTTGCCGTGGACCTTGGCGCCGGCCGGCTCCGGCTCGCCTTCCTGCACCCGGAGCGGGCGCGACGAGCCTTCGGCGTGATCCAGGCGCCGGCCGCCGCGGTAGGGCGCGGGGTCGCCGGGCTTGTGCGTGATGGCGTTCATGCCGCCGCCCCGTTCAGGACCTGGGCGATGTGGATGTACTTGAGCGGCACGCCCAGCCGCTCGGAGCAGCCCTGCTGGTGCAGCATGCAGGAGCTGTCGGCGGACACCACGTAGTCGGCGCCGGCCCCCGCGTGGTCGGCCACCTTGTCGTAGCCCATCTTGGCCGACACGTTCGGCTCGAACACGCAGAAGGTGCCGCCGAAGCCGCAGCACTCGTCCGGTCGCTTCATCTCCACCAGCTCGATGCCGCGCACCTTGTGCAGCAGGTCGAGCGGCTTGGAGAAGAACGGCTCGTTCAGCTCGGACGGGGCCGCGTGGCCCAGGCCGCGCAGCGTGCTGCAGTTGCTGTGGTAGCTGACCTTGTGCGGGAACTCGGCCCAGGGGAACGCGTCCACCTTGAGGACGTCGTGCAGGAACTCGACCAGCTCGAAGGTGCGGGACCGCACGAGCTTCACCGCATCCGTCTGCTCGACGGCGTCCAGGTTGTGGCGCACCTGGTGGGCGCAGCTTCCGGACGGGCACACCACGTAGTCGAAGCCGGTGAAGTTGCGGACGAACAGCGCCTCGGTCGCCGCCGCCTCCGCGTGGCAGCCGGTGTTGGTCATCGGCTGGCCGCAGCAGGTCTGGTCGAAGGGATACTCCACCTCCAGCCCGAACCGCTCCAGCAGGTGCAGCGTGGCGACGCCGACCTCCGGATGGAACGCGTCAACGTAGCAAGGCACGAACAGGCCGACCCGCATAGGTTCTTCCTTTCCTGGTCCTGGGCTGGTTGGCTCACCGCAGCAGGTTGGTCTTGGCGATGTCGAGCAGTTCGGTGCCGCGCCCGCTCATCACGCTCTTGAGGGAGTAGAGGCTGAAGCCGACTGCTTCCTTGAGGCCGACGTGGGGCGGCATGGCGAGTTCCTGGGTGGCGGTCACCACGTCGAGCACCGCGGGGCCTGGGTGGGCCAGCACCTCGGCCACGGCGGCGTCCAGGTCGCCCGGGTCCTCGACGCGCACGCCGTGGATGCCCGCGGCGCGCGCCATGGCGGCGAAGTCGGGGTTCTGCAGGTCCACCCCCCAGTCGAGCTGCCCGGCCGCCTGCATCTCCATTTGCACGAAGCCGAGGGTCGAGTTGTTGAACACCACGACCTTCACCGGCAGCTGGCACTGGCGCAGCGTCAGCAGGTCGCCCATCAGCATGGCGAAGCCGCCGTCGCCCGACAGCGAGATCACCTGGCGGCCGGGGAAGCTCGCCTGCGCGCCGATGGCGTGCGGCAGGGCATTGGCCATGGAGCCATGGGCCCACGAGCCGATCAGCCGGCGCTTGCCGTTCATCCGCACGTAGCGCGCGGCCCAGATGGTCGGCGTGCCGACGTCGGCGGTGAACACCGCGTCGTCGGGCGCGTGGCCGTCCAGCAGCTTGGTGAGGTACTGCGGATGTATGGGCTTGCGGCCCGGCTTGCCCACCGCCAGCTCGTCCAGGCCCTCGCGCGCCGTCTTGTAGTGGGCCAGGCTGGCGTCCAGGTGGGCGCGGTCGTCGCGGGCGCGCAGCCGGGGCAGCAGCGCCTCGATGGTGGCGCCCACGCCGCCGACCAGGCCCAGCTCGACCTTGGTGCGCCGGCCCAACTGCTCCGGCCGGATGTCCACCTGGGCGATGCGGGCGCCCGTCGGGTAGAACTGCCGGTAGGGGAAGTCCGTGCCCAGCATCAGCAGGGCGTCGCAGTCCATCATGGCTTTGTAGCCCGACGTGAAGCCGATCAGCCCGGTCATGCCCACGTCGTAGGGGTTGTCCGGCTCGACGCTTTCCTTGCCCCCCAGCGCATGCACGATGGGAGACTTCAGCGCCTCCGCCAGCCGCATCAGCGGGTCGTGCGACCCGGCGCAGCCGCGCCCGCACAGCAGCGTCACCTTGCCGCTCTCGTTCAGCAGCTTGGCCAGCGCGTCCAACTCGGCGTCCTGCGGGCGGGACACGGGCGGCGCCGGCAGCAGCGCGGGGGGGCCGGCCATCAGGTCCGTGCCCTCGGCCGGCATCGTGCACACGTCGCCGGGGATCACGATGACCGCGACGCCGCGCTGGCCGACGGCGGCGCGGATGGCAATCTCGATGGCGCGCGGCAACTGGTTGGGGCTGGACACCAGCGTGCAGTAGTGGCTGCAGTCCTTGAACAGGCTTTCCGGATGCGTTTCCTGGAAGTAGCCGGTGCCGATCTCGCCGGTGGGGATCTGGGCGGCGATCGCCAGCACCGGCACGCGCGAACGGTGGGCGTCGAACAGGCCGTTGATCAGGTGAGTGTTGCCCGGCCCGCACGACCCGGCGCACACGGCAAGCTTGCCGGTCATGTGCGCCTCGCCGGCGGCGGCGAAGGCCGCGCTCTCCTCGTGGCGCACGTGGACCCACTCGATGGCGCCCCGGCTCCGCAGCGCCTCCGTGATGCCGTTCAGGCTGTCGCCGGGCAAGCCGTAGATGCGCTCCACCCCGGCGTTCTGCAGCGTGTCCACGATCAGGTCGGATACGGTGTGTATCTTCAAGGCTGTTTCCCCATCCGGCTGCGCGCCCATGCGCCTGCCCCGTGCGCCTGGGCGCTTGGGTGCCGCGGCGCGCCCAGGGCGAGCGGTTGATCGAA
>CAXTUO010000296.1:0-5295 GCA_964247175.1 uncultured Acetobacteraceae bacterium
CGGCAGCAACCTGATCGGGAACCTGGCGATCTCGTGTTACGATTGCAACAACAGGAGGGGCATGCAGATGTGTCCTGAGCACATCGAGGTGCTCGCCATGCTGGACGAGGCATGGGCGCAGGGCGGACAGCCCAGCGGAAGCGCGAGCGGCTTCAACGCTGCCAGGATCAATCCGCCGGGGGCGCCCGAACGGGCTGTTCCCTTGCTGCGTGAGCCATAGGGTGTTCTTCCTGGCCTAGAAATCGGCGATGGCAGCCTTTGGCGACGCTGCTTTCAGAATACGAAGCTCCGGCAATCCCGGGATAGCCGCTTGGGCAGCCGCTTTCTGCCACGTGCCGACGACTGCGCCGGAACTTGCCTCAACCGTCCAGCGTTCCCAACGCGACCCCCCAGGAGACGCCCGAGGACATGCCATGACCACCGAACTTGCTTTGCTCGCCTGGGCGACGGTCCTCGGCCTCGTGCACGCCGTGGCCACGGGCCAGTTCACCACCTTGCAGCACGGCCTGGCCTACGGCCTCAGCCCGCGCGACGAACAGAAGCCGCTCACCGGCGTCGGCGCGCGGGTGCAGCGGGCGTTCGCCAACTATATGCAAACGTTCCCGTTCTTCGCCGCCGCCGTGCTCGTGGCGCACGCCGCCGGGCGGCATGGCTGGCTCACGGTGGTGGGCGCGCAGCTCTTTTTCTGGGCGCGGCTGGCCTACGTGCCCCTGTATGCGGCGGGCATCCCGGTCGCGCGCACCGTGGCGTTCGTCGTGGCGACGCTGGGCATCGTGCTGATCCTGATCGCGCTGACCTGAGCGGGGTTCACGGCCGGGGCGCGGTGGTCACGCGGGCTGGGGTTCGCTGCGGGTTTCCTCGCGCATGAGCGCGTTGCTGGGCAGCGTCTTGTCCAGCACCTTGCGCGCGGTCTCGATGCCGGCGACCGGCAGGCCCGCCGGGTCAAGCAGGCCAACCTGTACCAGCACCGAGGCCTGGTCCCAGTAGATGTGCTCGTGCACCAGCTTGCCGCCGCGGAACTGCACGATGGCGACCAGCGGCACCTCGACCCGGCGGCCGGTGGGCGGAACGCCCGGCAGCATCCAATCGACCTCGGACATATGGGTGAAGCGGAAGATCATCTCGTCCACCAGGCTGTCCGTGCCCACGGTGCGGCTGACGGGGACCAGTTCGGTGTCCGGCGGGTTCCGCCCGATGAAGTGGTCGCGGTAGAACCGCCGGAGCGCGTCGTGGCCGACGCCGCCGGTCATGGTGGGCACGTGGTTGACGTAGGGCTCCTCCACCATGGTCGCCATGGTGGCGTCCAGGTCGCGGGTTTCGAACTCGTGGCGGCAATGCTCTTCCCAGAGTGCGACCAGGTCGTGATCAGCCATGGAACCCCTCCCGTTTGCGCGCCATATTTCGGGACGCGCGCCTGCGTGGCAAGCCCCGTCGTCCCGCACGGTGCCGGGCGAACGCGGAGGTTGGCGCAGGGCGGCCGGAGTGCGATAACCCCGCCATGCGCGTCCTGCACCACCTGCCGCTGTCGCCCTTCTCCCGCAAGGTCCGCCTGGTGCTGACCGAGAAGCGGCTGCCGTTCGAGCTGCAGGTGGAAAAGGTCTGGGAGCGGCGGCCCGAATACTTCGCCCTGAACCCGGCCAATGAGGTGCCGACGCTGGTCGAGGAGAACGGCCTGGTGATCCCGGACAGCGGGACGATCTGCGAGTACCTGGAGGAAGCCTACCCCGACACCCCGCTGCTGGGCGCCACGCTCGCGGAGCGGGTGGAGGTGCGGCGCCTGGTCGCCTGGTTCGACAACAAGTTCGCCCGCGAGGTGACGGCAAACCTGCTGGGCGAGAAGTTCATGAAGCGGCTGATGGGCCGGGGCAACCCGGACGGCGCGCTGCTGCGGCAGGGCTATGCGAACCTGCGGGACCACATGGGCTACATCGGCTGGCTGGCGGAAGGGCGGACGTGGCTGGCGGGCGCGTCGCTGTCGCTCGCGGACTTCGCGGCCGCGGCGCATCTGTCGGCGCTGGACTTCGCGGGCGACGTGGACTGGTCGGTGGCGCCGGCGACGCATGATTGGTACGCGCGGATGAAGTCGCGTCCGAGCTTCCGGGCGCTCTTGGCGGACCGGGTGCCGGGGGTGATGCCGCCGGCGCATTACGCGGATTTGGATTTCTGAGGCGGCACCCCGCTGGATCACTGAGTCGGCGTCCAAGACGCCCACCTGCCAGGGCAACGCAGATGCTGGCGTCTGGTCAGAAACAACGGCATCTGACAAATCGCGGCTGAGGGCAGCACGTCCCAAGAGCAGACGATGTGGCCTGCGAGTCCTGCGCTCGTTACTTTTTAGGCATGAAACCGGAAACGTTCTCATGATCTCGCACGCAGGGACGAGGTACTTACGCCAGCCTGGTCGGTATCACCTCCATGTTTCAAAGCTGCTCGTGGAAAGCGCCGCCCGCGCGCGCCCAATTGCTTGCGGCGTTACCGTGAGAGATCCGGAGGTAACGCGATATTGACCACTAATTAACATTTGTGAGATGCTCGCGTGATTGTCGGCAGTGCCCGACCCCTCCCACGGAGCCGTTTCGATGCGTTCGCCTTCCGACGAGCTGGTGCTGCCCGGCATTGAGCCCACCGGGCAGGACGATGCCGATGCCGGCCTGTCGGTCGGGGCCGCGGCCGAGTACGCGTCCGCGGCCATTGGAACCACCCTTGCGGAGCAAGCGGCGGGCACGACGGGCTACCCCTACGACACGGTAGTGCGGATCACCGCCCAGGTCGCCGGCTACAGCCTGCAAGGGTCCGGCGTGCTGATCTCTCCCGACGAGGTGCTGACCGCGTCCCATGTGGTGTACCAGACCGGCCTCGGGACGGTGACGAACATCGACATCGCGCCGGGCTACGGCAACGGGACCGCGCCGTTCGGGCACGCGGCGGGGACTATCGCGCATTACAGCCAAATCACGGATTTCCCGTATCTCAACAACTTCGATACGCAAAGCGACTACGCGATCATCCACCTGAGCACGCCGTTCTCCGGCCTCGGCTCCATGGGCGTTTTGCCGGGCTTCGCCGGAGGGGCTGTCCACGTCACGGGGTATCCGGGCGACGCCGGCGGCTCGATGGTGGACAGCACGCAATCCATGACCGTTGATCCCCGCTTTACCGTGCTGGACGGCGTGTCGATCGGCGAGGGGTCAAGCGGCGGGCCGGTTTGGGAGTACGGCGCCGACGGCCTGCCGTATGTCGTTGGGGTGGTGTCTTCCGGGAGCGTGGCCAAGGACGCCAATGGGCAAATCGCGGGCTTCTTCACGCAAATCACCGACACCGTGTCGAAGCAGATCGCCGCGTGGGTGCGTCAGGACGATAACGGCGCCGCCGGGCCTTCGGTCCAGGCGTATGACGCGACGCTGGGCCGGTCGTTTCCCGACGCCTTGACCCACCTCTACAGCGGGCCGGTCGCGGGCGTGCAGGAGCAGTACGTCACCGTATCCCCGGATAACCTGAACATCACCGCCGCGGCCCCGAACTACTTCATCCACACCGGAAGCGGCAACGACGCGATCTCCGTGCTTGGCGGGACGAACGCGGTGGATGGCGGCGCCGGGTCGAACTTCCTGGCCGGCGGCACCGGCACGGACACGTTCTACGTGGACGACCGGGGGGCGGGCGCCGACATCTGGAGCACGGTGGCCAACTTCCATGCCGGCGACAGCGCGACGGTTTGGGGCGTGTCGCCGGGCCTGGCCGCCCTGAACTGGGCGGACAACCAGGGGGCGGCTGGGTTCACCGGCTTGACGCTGCACGCCACCTCCGCAGGCCAACCGACCGCCTCCCTGACGCTGGCTGGGTTCAGCCAGGCGGACATGGCGAGCCAGCGGCTCACCGTGCAGTATGGGTATGACGCATCAAGCCTGAGCAGCTACCTGTATATCCACGACAACCGCTGACGCGGGGCGGGTCGGAACGAAGGCCGTTTCAAGGGCCGCCGCCCCTCACCGCAGCAGCCACCGCATCGAGCGCCTGAACGCCGCCGCCCCGTCCCGCTCGAACCAGCGTCCGTGGGCGAAGATCACCCGGTCCGGCCCTAACGCCAGCAGCGTCTCCACCGCTGCCGCGGCGGCCCGACGCTTCAGCTTGACGATTGCCCGCAGGTAGGCCGGCGGCATCCCGTCCGGCGCCATCATGCCGAGCAGCCGCACGGCCGGGCGCACCACCGCCGGCAGCTTGTCCGCTTCCAGGTTCACCACCAGGTCGGTCAGCACCAGCGTGCGCGTGGGCCGGTGGAACAGCGCGGTTTCCCGGAAGCCCAAGCCCCCAGGCACGGTCACGAGGCCCACCGCGTCCCCCCACTCGCCCGGCGCGCGGTCGCCGAGGTCATGGTCCAGGCGTACGCCGCTCCGGCGCACCGGCCGCCGGGCGCGCAACCCGGGGGCGGCCCAGGTCACGGCCTCCGGGCAGGCGCGCTGCCACGCCGCGAGGAACATCCAATGCGCGGAGTTGGGCGCGACCAGGTGGCGAACCGGGGCGATCTGTTGAAGCCTGTCCAGCAGCGCCGGGCTGAACCGGGTGGGCGAGTGCAGCAGCAGGCCGTCCGCGAGGCGGATCACCGTCATGCGCGCCGGCAGCACCCGGCCCATCGCGCCGGGCAGCAGGCTGTCAACGATCCACAGACCGTCCGCAACGGGCTTGGGCAGGTCGAGCGGCGGATAGCCCGCCGGCGCGCGGCCGGCTGGCTGGTCAGGGGTCATGAGCGGCTCGGACATCATTTGGCTACGGCCTAGGTGTGGAATTGGATGCAGGTTCGAAGAATAAATTTTTCACGTCAAGAATTCCTTGACCCGGGCCGGCCACAATTCGAACAACACGGCATGCGAGGGTTGCATCAGGAGATCAATGTCCTTGACCTATTCAGCGGCATCGGCGGCATCAGTCTTGGACTGCACTGGGCCGGCATGCGTACGGTTGCGTTCTGTGAGGCCGCGCCGTTCGCTCGCCGGGTGCTCGCCCGGCATTGGCCCGGCGTGCCCCTCTACACCGACGTCCGCACCCTCACCGCCGCCCGGCTGCGCGCGGACGGGGTGCCGCGGCCGAACCTCCTGTGCGGCGGCTTCCCTTGCCAGGACGTCAGCCTCGCCGGGCAAGGGGCGGGGATCGAGGGCGGGCGTTCGGGCCTGTGGTCCCACATGGCGCGCCTGGTCCGCGAGTGCCGACCGGACTGGGTGGTGGCTGAGAACGTTCCTGGCCTTCGAGGCCGGGGCGCGGACCGGGTGCTCGCTGAGCTGGAAGCTGCGGGCTACGCCT
>CAXTUO010000297.1:0-5291 GCA_964247175.1 uncultured Acetobacteraceae bacterium
TGGACATCCAGACGCGGATTGCGCACCGGTTCGGCGTCGCCTTGCACGAGCGCCGATTACCCGCCATCGCCGCCTCTGGCGGCACTACGCCAGCGTGCCGAGCAAGTCCCGCAGCGCCCCATCGACCTGGCCGAGGTAGCCAGGATCCATGCCCATCACGCCGACATGCCCCCACGCCGTGTGCATCACCCGCAGCTCGCTGCCGGGTATCATGCGCTGCTCCGCCTCGCAGTCGGCGACGGTGAAGAACATGTCGGTGTCGATCGGCATGACATAGGTTTTGGCGGTGATGCGGCCCAGCGCCGCCGCCAGGTCGCCGCCGGTCTGGCGCGACACGTCGGCGTGCCGCCACTTCCAGGCCTGCAGCAGCAGCGTGTTGGCGTCGTGCGGCAGGAACGACGCGTCCAGCAGCCCGAGCAGGAAGTCGTCCACCGAGGAGAAGCCCAGCGCGCGCCAGCCCTCCTGCGCATACATTGCCGGGCTCGCGCCCATCACGGCCCATAGCCGCGAATGCCGGCGCAGCCCGTCGCGCACCGCGCCGGGCTTGTCGTAGTAACCACGCGCCCAGCCGGGATCTGAGGTGATCGCGTCAACCAATGTGCTCGTATAAACGGCGGTGTGCGCCGTGGTCCGCGCGGTGCCGGCGATCGGCGCCGCGCGCTTGACCATGTCCGGGAAGCGCACCGCCCATTCGTAGGTCTGCTCCGCCCCCATCGACGCGCCGGTGACGAGCTGCAGCGTGCCGATGCCGAACTTCTCGGTCAGCAGCCTATGTTGCGCGCGCACGTCGTCTGAAATGCGCACCCGCGGGAAATCCGGGCCGCCGAACGGCTCGGGCGTGTTGTGCGGCGCGGTGCCGAGGCCACTGCCGATCTGGTTGATGACAACGATGAACCAGCGTGCCGGGTCAAGCGCGCGGCCCTCGCCGATATAGGCCTGCTCCATGATCTTCGAGGTGCCGGAGAACCAGGTCGTGACCAGGATCGCGTTGTCCTTGGCGGGCGACAGCGTGCCGAAGGTCGCGTAGGCGAGCTTGCAGTCGCGCAGCGTGCCGCCGTCCTCCAGCACGAAGTTGCCGAGGTCGAAGGTTTCAAAGGGTCCGTGCAGCTCCTGCGAATAGAACGGGTTAGCGGGCATTTGCGGTCTCCATCGTGCCGGCAGCGTTCGGCGTTGCCTCGAGCAGCTCATAGTCCTCGAGCCTCAGCCGCGCGGTATCGGCCCGGTAGTCCTCGACCGAGCCGGACCAGTTGTTGGTGATGCGGCCATCGGTGGTCTTATACCAGGAGATGCAGCTCCCGGCCCATGAGCTGCCGCTCAGCTCCCCCTGCAGCCGGGCGTTGAAGGCGGCGAGCGCGTCGGGCTTCACGTCGATCGGCCGGCCGCCATTGGCGTCGATGGCGGCGAGCGCTTCCAGGATGTAGCGATACTGTGCTTCCAGCATCAGCAGGATGGAGTTGTGGCCGAGGTTGGTGTTCGGCCCATACAGCATGAAGAAGTTCGGAAACCCCGCCACCGTCATGCCGAGATAGGCCTCCGGCGCTTCCTGCCACCTTTGCCGCAGCGACTGCCCGCCGCGCCCGGTGATGTCGCCGGCGCCGAGGAACTGCAGCGTGTCGAAGCCGGTGCCATCGACGATCACGTCCACCTCATGCAGCACGCCATTGGCCGTGCGGATGCCGCCCCTTTCGACGCACTCGATGCGTTCCGTGACCAACGTGACGTTCGGCCGCGCCATCGCCGGCAGGAAGTCGTCGGAGATCACCAGCCGCTTGCAGCCGACGGGATAGCTGGGCCATAGCCGCTCGCGCAGCACCGGATCGGCGACCTGCGTTTCCAGGTGCTCACGCGCGACGCGGCCGAACTCCGCGGCGGTCGGCGTGTTCTGCCGCATCGCCTGGTGCCAGGTCTCGTGCTCCTGGTAGTAGCCTTCGCGGCTCTCGAACAGGCGGGCGGGGTCGTCGAGGAAGAAGCGCCGCTCCTCCTCGGTGTAGGGCCGGTCCAGCCGCGGCACGACGTAGTTGGGCGACCGCTGGAACACCGTCAGGTGGGTGGCGACGGCGGCGACCTCGGGGATGAACTGCGCCGCGCTCGGGCCGTTGCCGACGCTGGCGACCCGGCGGCCCTCCAGCTTCACGCCGTGGTTCCAGCGTGCGGAGTGGAACCAGTCGCCGCCGAAGTCCTCGACGCCCTTGATGCCCTTGGTGGACGGCCGGTTGAGCTGGCCCCAGGCGGTGACGACCGCATTGGCCGTGAGCGCCCGGCCGTCCTTCAGCGACAAGTGCCAGACCGAGGCCGCGTCGTCCCAGCGCGCGGAGGCCAGCTCGGCGTTGAAGCGGATGTGCGGCGCGATGCCGTGGCGCGCGACCAGACGCTCGATGTTGGCGAGGATTTCGGCCTGCAGCGGATAGACCCGGCTCCAGTCCGGCTGGTCGTCGAACGAGAACCAATACAGATGCGACTGCACGTCGCAGGCAGCGCCGGGATAGGTGTTGTCCCGCCAGGTGCCGCCGACCCGGGCGGCCTTTTCCAGCAGCACGAACGACTCCTCGCCACCGTCCTTGAGCCGGATGCCCATGCCGATCCCGCCCAGCCCAGCGCCGATGATGGCAACCTTGATATGCTCGCTCATGACGTTCCCTCCGATTTTGATTGTGCCGTTCACAGAAGCAGCGGAACCGAGGCTGCGTCCCAGCCTTGCCCGTCGGTGCGTTGCGGGCCGTGCGGCGGCCTGAGTTCACCGCCCATCAGCGAAGCAGCCCGGATCCTCAACGTCCACCCCGCCACCATTGATCGCTGCCTCAACTCTACGCAGGGGCCAAACCCGGCCTCGTGATAGCACGCCGTACCGATCAAACGCTCGGGCCATGAATGTCTCAGTGCCCGGTCCAATGGGGGCAGCCGCTTCCCGATGAAAGCGCGGGGATCTTCCTTGAGGTCCTCCGTCATGCGGTTACGCTGACCAGCGGCATGGCGGAGCGCACGCGGCCGCCGCGTCAGCCCGGGGCCGCACCCTGGGTTTGCACCTGCAGCACGTAAAGCGACTGGCTCGCGGTGATGAACAGGTGGTTGCGCTTCGGCCCGCCGAAGGCCACGTTGGCGCCGACCTCCGGCAGGCGGATGCGGCCGATCAGCTTGCCCTGCGCGTTGAACACCACCACCCCCGCATAGCCCAGCGGAGCGTTGGAACTGCACCATAGGTTGCCGTGGACGTCCGCGCGCATCCCGTCCGGCCCGCAATGCACCCCGTCCACCATCATGTCGGTGAAAACCCGCCCAGGGCCGAGCCCCTGCCCCTGCACGTCGTAGGCGAACAGCACGCCGCGCCCGCCCGGCCCTGACTCGCCCGGGCCCTTGCCGGTGCTGGCGATGTAGAGGGTCTTGCAGTCCGGCGAGAAGCAGATGCCGTTGGGATCGGGCAGCGTGTCCTCGCTCGCGACCCGGTCCAGGCGCCCGCTCGGGTCCCAGCGGTACACGCTTGCCGGAAGTTCCCGCTTTTGGCCGCCGATGGCGTCGGCGTTGGGCGCCCCGATCCGCGGGTTCAGCAGCCCGCCCGGGTTGCTGGCGCCGCCGGCGACGTCGGGGTGCCCTTCCGACAGCGTGTCGCCGTAGTAGGGGTCGGTGAACCAGATGCTGCCATCGGGATGCGGCACGAGATCGTTGGGGGAGTTCAGCGCCTTGCCGTCGAACGAGCTTGCGATCACCGTCATGGTGCCGTCGTGCTCCCAGCGGATCACCCGGCGGAAATAGTCTTCGGTGGAGAGTTGACGCCCTTGGAAGTCGAAGGCGTTCCCGTTGCTGTTGTTGGACGGGCGGCGGAACACGGTCGTGCGGCCGCTGTCCCAGAGATAGCGGTATTGCAGGTTCGCCTGCACGTCGCTGAAGACGAGGTACTGTCCCTGGCTCGACCATGCCGGCCCCTCGGCCCAAAGCCCGCCGGTCCAGACGCGGCGGATGGCCGTGATGCCGAGGAGGTAGTCGTTGAAGGACGGGTCCACTACGATGATGTCGGGGTCGGGATAGATCGTCGGCGGTGCGCCCCGCTGCCATTGCCGGGGCGGGTTGGTCACGACGCTGGGCGGGACGGGGCTTGCCGCGGGTTGGGCCATCCCCCAGGCGGGCGAAAGCGCCGCCAATCCCGCGCCAGCCTGGATCAGCCGCCGCCGCGACAGGCCATCGCGCGGCCAGGACCCGATCACATTTTGAGACATTGGCCGCCCTCCCCCAATTTGCCCCCCGTGTCGTCCGGCGGATGGAGCATTCTGGACTTGGAGCCGGCCGGAAGGTCAAGCCCGATGGGGCGTTGATGGGGTGGACGCCCCCTAGATCCGCGACAGGGATGATGAACATGACAGTGGAAACGACGACAGGGGCGTGTGCGGCTGGTCCTGGCCGGGGTGGGCGCATGTCACGGCAACGCAAACGCGACGCGGTGCTCCGGCTACTGCGAGGCGAAGACCTGGAGCTGGTTTCGCGGGCGCTCGGCGTGACGGCGGCACCGCTGAGCGGCTGGCGCGACGCCTTCCTGGCCGGGGCGAGGCGAGCCTGGCAACCCCGCGCAAACGCTTCGCGTTTCGCTGAGCCCACCGACGGCGAGGTGTTGGAGAACGAGCGGCTGAAGACCAAGCTGGGCGAGATGCTGCTGAAACGCGAGCTGCTGGAAGCCAAGGTCGCAGCGCTGGAAGCGGGCCGTTATTCGCGGATGAGCCAAAAGGTCAACGAACGTCCGCTTCAGAGCACCGGGACAGCTTCTCGGAATGGCCGCAGTGGGCGCACAGCCGCCGCAATCGGATTTGGCCGAAACCGCACCCCCCGCTTGGGGTGGGCGAAGGTGGAAAGCGATCATTCCTTGATGGCCAGGGCAATCAGCTGGCGTCGACCCGGACCGTACCTTCACCGGTCCCGCAACTGCTCAACGGACGATCAGCGGCGCCTTGGCCTCTGCGACACCCAGGCAGCCGACCTCTCTCGCTGGCTTGGCAAATAGAGTCGAAGGCAAGGTCGTCGTGATCACGGGCAGCTCAATCAGCCCTGGCGAGTCGACGGCACGTCATCGGACCGCCGAATGCCCAGCTGACTGGAATGGGCTTTGAACGGTACGGCAGGGCCTAGTCGCTGGACACAGCGCCTCCGCTACACCGGCCTGACCTCGCCTCCAATCAGCCGATCCCTTCAACAGGGTGCCACGCGACCGAATCGCGCCGAATGCGTTCAGGCCGGTCGTGGTGGAGGAATGCATGGCGGTCGGGATCAAACGGACGTTGGATCGGGTGCCAGGCGGGATGATGATCGTC
>CAXTUO010000298.1:0-5285 GCA_964247175.1 uncultured Acetobacteraceae bacterium
CGCCAGCCAGCCGCACCGTCCCTCGCGGCTTCACGACGGTGACGGTGCGGGGACGCCGGATCATCGAACTCGCCGCTTCGCCTGCCAGCGCCACGACAGTCATCGACTTCCGCAACTCCACGATGGCCTGCTGGCGGATCATCTTCGCCTCGTCCTCAACCGCGTCCGGCTTGTTGCTGAGGGCGAGATAGCCGAGGATCGCCGCCAAGATCAGGTCCGCTGCCAAGAGAATGAGGCTGGCGACCAAGGGCGAGATCGCTGGCACCATGGCGTTGTAGGCGACCACGTGCAGCAGCACGAAGACGGCGATCCCGAACACCGCGGCACCGACGCCATAAGCCGCACGCCTGCCCTGGCGGACAGCGACCCGACGCAGGCGAAGCGCCTCCGCCGAGGCCGCGACTTTCGCAAGCTCAACGGTACGCATCGCGTTAACGTGCGATGCGGCCGAGCAGATAGCCCGCGCCGGCCGCAATCAGGATGGCCACGATGGGCGACTCACGCACATGGTCGGACAGCATCTCCGTTTGGTCGGAGGCGAGGTCCCGGGCTTGCCGGGCATAGTCCTCGGCAGCCCCGGCGGCGTTGGCGAGCGCCGGCGTCACGCGCTCGGCCATCAGGGTCTGCACCTGGGCCCGGAGCTGCGCAATCTGCTCCTTGGCATCTTGTGCTGCATCGTTGAAAGCATCTGAAGCCGCCATCGCCGTTTCTCCTCGTATGATGGGGCTGAACGCAGGGTTTTACGGTCAGTTGCCCGGCGCGGAAAATCCGTCGCGCCCTGCGCTCAGGCCGCCGGGGCGATGACGTGGAAGAAGCTGCCGGTGACATGGCCGCGCCGCCCGCCCGCATCGCCCAGGCTTGCCCCGGCAGCATCCCGCAAGCTCGCCAGGGGCGCATCCCTGCCGGAATCGACCGTGCTGGCGTAATGGAACTCATGGCCGCGGACCACGGCCCCTGCGGTGCCGATCGGGGCGTCGGCGAGCAGAGTCGCCTGCCGGTATCCCAGATGCAGCTTGCGCCGCGCGAAGCTGGTTTCGTGCCCAAGCAGGCCGGCCATGGCGTGCCGGGCGCCGGCGGCGTCCTCGATGCCCTGTCCCAGCACCATGTGGCCGCCGCACTCGCCATGCACGGGGCGGGTTTCGGCGAACCGGGCAAGGCCCGCCATGAACCGCCCGGCGTTGGCAAGCCGCGCCGCGTGCAGCTCCGGGTAGCCGCCGGGCAACCAGCACACGTCGCAGCGCCCGGGCGGCGGCTCGTCGGCCAGCGGTGAGAAGCGGACGACCTCGGCCCCAGCCCGGCGCCAGCCCTCGATGAGGTGGGCATAAACAAAACTGAACGCCGCGTCGGCCGCCAGCGCCACGCATTGGCCCGGCGGCGGCAATCCGGCGGCCGGCGCGGCGGGACCGGCCACGGGCGCCGCGTGCCGCAGGATGGCGTCGAGGTCCAGGTGCTGTTCGGCCCGGTCCGCCAGGCGGTGCAGGAGGTCCGGCAAGTCCGGGTGCTCGGCCGCCTGCACGAGGCCGAGATGGCGCTCCGGCAGGGACAACGACGTGTCGCGCGGCAGGGCGCCGAGCACGGGCAGGCCGGCCGCCTCGATGGCGACCGTAGCGCCTAAGCGGTGCCGCTCGCTGCCCACGCGGTTCAGCACCACGCCGCAGATGCCAACTACCGGGTCATAGGCGGCAAAGCCGCGGGCGACGGCGGCGGCGGTCTGCGACTGCCCGGTCACGTCGAGCACCAGCAGCACCGGAAGGCGCAGCCGGGCCGCGAGGTCCGCCGCCGAGCCGGTGCGTCCGGGCGGCCCGGCGACGCCGTCGAACAAGCCCATGGCGGACTCCACCACCAGGACCGACGCGTCGGCTGCGGCCTCTTGCGCCAGGTGGTCGAGCAACGGCGGCGGCATCGCCCAGCTATCGAGGTTCAGCACCGGCGCGCCGCTGGCGACGGCGTGGAACGCGGGGTCGATGTAGTCAGGCCCAGACTTGGCGGCTCGTACGACCAAACCCCGGCGGCGCAGCGCCGCAAGCAGCGCCAACGTCACCGTGGTCTTGCCGGAGCCGGACCGCGGCGCGCCGACCACGAGGCCCCTCGGCATCATTGCGCCCTCGCCCTATATCTCGCATCGTGGAAGAGTTGCGACCGCTGCGCCGGGGCTGGACGACCGGGGCCTGCGCCACGGCGGCGGCCAAGGCTGCGTTCGCCGCCCTGCTGACCGGCGACTTCCCGGACCCTGTGGAGATCACCTTGCCGCGCGGGCAGCGCGCGTCGTTCAGCTTGGCCGAAACGGCGCTGGAACCCGGCGCGGCCACCGCGGGCGTGGTCAAGGACGCGGGCGACGACCCGGACGTGACGCACGGCGCGCTGGTGTTCGCGCGTGTCTCCGCCGGGCCGCTCGGCGCCGGCGTGCTGTTCCGCGCCGGCCCCGGCGTCGGCACCGTGACCCGCCCCGGCCTGCCGATCCCGCCCGGCGAGCCGGCCATCAACCCGGTGCCGCGCGCCATGATCCGCGCGGCGCTCGCCGAACTCGCCCCCGCGCCGGATGCGGTCGTCGAGCTGTCGGTCCCCGGCGGCGAGACCTTGGCGGCGCAGACCCTGAACGGCCGGCTCGGCATCGTGGGCGGGCTGTCGATCCTCGGCACCACGGGGATCGTGGTGCCGTATTCCTGCGCCGCCTGGATCGACACCATCCACCGGGGCATCGACGTGGCGCGCGCCGTTGGCCTCGGCCATGTGGCCGGCAGCACCGGCAGCACGTCGGAGGCGGCGATCCAGGCGCTGCATGGCCTGCCGGAGACCGCGCTGCTGGAGATGGGCGACTTCGCCGGGGCGCTGCTGAAGTACCTGCGGCGGCATCCGGTGCCCCGGGTCAGCATCGCCGGCGGCGTCGCCAAGATGACCAAGCTGGCGCAGGGCCGGCTCGACCTGCATTCCCGGCACGGCTCGGCGGACTTGCCGGCGCTCGCGGCTTTGGTGGCCGATCCGGCGCTGGCCGAGCGGATCGCCGGCGCCAACACCGTCGCGGAAGCGTTTGCTGCCGCCACCGCGGAGGGCGTGCCGTTGGGGGATGTGGTCGCCCAAGCAGCGTGGCGCACTGCGGCGGAAGTGCTGGACGGCACGGACACGGCGCTGGAAATCGTGCTGTTCGACCGGACCGGCGCGCTGATGGGCCGGACGGGGTTCGACCGGGTTCACGCGGCCCCTTCCCGGAACCGCCGAGGATAATCCGGGCTGTACAGCGCGCTGTCGCGGAACCCTCCCGGCTGCAAGGCGCGGCCCACCAGGATGGTGGCGGTGCGCTCGGCCGGGTCGGCGGCGCAGGCGGCGGCAATGCTGGACAGTGTGCCGCGCAGGATGCGCTGGTCGGGCCAGGTGGCGCGCACCGCGACCGCCGCCGGGCAATCCGCGCCGTAGAACGGCGTCAAGGTCGCGACGATCTGGTCGAGCTTCTCTATGGCGAGATGGATGGCGAGCGTGGCGCCGGTGGCGGCAAAGGCGGCCAGCGTTTCGCCCGGCGGCATGGCGGAGGCGCGGCCCGGCACCCGGGTGAGCACGACGCTCTGCGCCACCTCGGGCACCGTCAGCTCCGCGCCCAACATGGCGGCGGCGGCGGCGAAGGCGGGGACGCCGGGGGTCAGGGTCCAGGGAATGCCGTGCCGGTCCAGCCGGCGGAGCTGCTCGGCGACGGCGCTGTAGATCGACAGGTCGCCGGAGTGCAGCCGCGCCACGTCCTGCCCGGCGCGGTGCGCGGCGATGAACTCGGCCTCGATGGCATTGAGCGACAGGGGCGCCGTGTCCACCAGGCGGGTGCCGGGTCCGCAATGCGCCAGCAGGGCCGGCGGCACGACCGAACCCGCATACAGGCACACCGGGCAACGCGCCAGCAGGTCCCGCCCGCGCAGGGTGATCAGGTCGGCGGCGCCCGGCCCTGCGCCGATGAAATGCACCGTCATGGTCCCGCCAGCGCGCAGGTCGCGCCCCCGCCGGCGATGCGCGCCAGCAGCAACCGCCCGCCGGACGCTGCCAGCGCCGCCCCTTCGGCAACGGAGGCGATGCCGGTTTCGCGCTCGGCGACGGCGGACCGGGTGGGGCAGCGCGGCTGCACGGCGACCAGCGCGGCATCGTCGATGAACACGATGGGCAGGCCGAGGCGGGTGGCAGCGTCGTGCAGGCCGGGCGCGTCCCGCTTCCAGCCCGGGGCGGCAAGCAACCCGGCGCTGCAACCGGCCTGCGCCTGCGCCGCCCGCACCAGGCGCACGATGTCGTCCGCGGCGCACCCATTTTGAAAACCCAGCCCGGCGACGATCACGTCTTCTCCGCCAGCCATTGCGTGACGGTGATGGCCGGGCGGTAGCCGTGCAGGCCGCCGATGCGGTCCAGCCGTTCAACCGACAAGCGCGACAGCGTGCCGCCGAACCGGGCACGGGCGGCGATCAGCGCCGCCTCCGACTCGACGGTGACGGCGTTGGCGACCAGCCGGCCACCCGCCGGCAGCGCGGCCCAGGCGGCGTCGATCACGCCCGGCTCGTGCGCGCCGCCGCCGATGAACACGGCATCGGGCGGCGGCAAGCCAACCAGCGCGCCGGGCGCCGGCGCGCCCGCAACGTGCAAATGCGGCACGCCCAGCGACACCGCATTGCGCGCGGCACGGGCGGCGCGCTCCCCATGGCGCTCGATGGCGACGGCCTGGTTCGCCGGGTGGCGCAGCAGCCACTCGATGGCGACGGCGCCGGAGCCGGCTCCGATGTCCCACAGCCGCTCGCCCCGGCGCGGCGCGAGCGCCGACAGCGTCACCGCACGAATTTCGCGCTTGGTGATCTGCCCGTCATGCTCAAACAGCGCGTCCGGCAGGCCGGTGCTGAGCGGGATGCACTGCGCGCCCGGCAGCGCCGAAACCTCGATGGCCAGCAGGTTGAGCGGGTGGATGTCGGAAAGGCGGAACCACGCGGCCGTGGTGCTGCGGATGCGCTCCTGCGGGCTGGACAGCGCCTCCATCACGTGCAGGACGGAGGGACCGAAGCCACGCGCTTGCAGCAAGGTCGCGACCAGGCCCGGCGTGCCCGCGTCGGCCGAGAGCGCCAGGATGCGCGCGCCGGGCTGCAGCAGCGGTGCCAGCGGCGCCAGTGGCCGGCCGCAGAACGAGATGGTGGCGCAGTCCTGCACCGCCCAGCCGAGCCGGGCGCAGGCCAGCGCCAGGGAAGACGGCGCCGGGATGCACAGCCGCTCGGCGGCTGGGACCAGGGAGGCCAGCGTGCTGCCGACGCCGTAGCAGAACGGGTCCCCGGACG
>CAXTUO010000299.1:0-5274 GCA_964247175.1 uncultured Acetobacteraceae bacterium
GCAGCAGGGCGAGCGCCGCGTCGGGGTCGTTCACGGCCTGCAGCGCCGGCGCCACCGTCGCGCCGCCAGGGACGCTGCGGGACCATGACACCGCCGCCCGCATCATCCGCCCGGCGTCGCCCGACGCGAACGCGTCGCGCAGCCCATCGACGTGCCGCAGCGCCAGCAGCGCCCGCACCTCCCGCAGCAGGCCCGCGCCGATCAGCCCGAACCCGGCGCCCGCGACGCCCAGCGTCGCCCAGCCCAGCCAACTCGCCCGGGCGAACTGGTCCGCCACGAAGTTGCCCACCGACAGCCCGGCCAGGCCCAAAGCCAGCACGACGACGCCCAGCAAGGCGAGGGCCGCCGTCCCGGTCCGCGGCGGCGCGGGGGTGTCGGCCGCGATGACGGCGGGGAGCGACGGCTCCAGCCGCGGCGCCGGCTCCTCCTCAAGCTCGATCCGAGGCTCAACCCTCATAGCACGTCATCCAGCAGGAAGCAGAGCAGGGCGTCCAGGCCCAGCTCGGGCACGCCGCCACGGCCGTCCTGCGGCAGGCGCAGCGGCTCGAAATCCGGCAGTTGCAGGAACGGATACGCCCAGAACGCATCGTCCGGCGGGCGGTCCGGCACTTCGCCGGGGTAGGAGCGCAGCAGCCGCTCGTCGCCGATCCGCCGCCCGCGCACCGCCGATACCGGGCGACCGTCCAACGTCCAAACGAAGTCCTCGGTGCAGCGGACCGCGGCGATCGGCAGGTGGCTGGTCGGCACCTCGGCCGCAAAGCCGAACCCGGAAGCGTCGCCGATGCCGCTTCCAATGCCACCCTGGGCAACGTTGCGCAGCAGCGCCGCCAGGTTGCCGCGCTGCCGCTCCGCCACGTGATCGGACTTGGTCGCCGCAAAGGCGACCCGGGACACCACCCGGGGCGGCAAGCGCAATTGGCCCAGCGCCCAAGCGGCCTCGATCCAGGACCGCCGCCAGCGCAACGCTCCCGCCGCCGCCGCGACCGCCGCCGCCGCGTCGCCAAAAGCGTCCGGCCCGGCGTGCAGCGCCGTGAGCAGATCGACCAAAACCACGATCCGGTCGAGGTTGCCGAACATCGGCTCGTGAAGGTCGCGCTGCACCGCCTGCACATAGGCGGCGTAGCGCCGGGCCAACAGGCTCTCCAGGCCGCCCGTGCCAAGGTTGGGGAAGAACGGCGTCCAAGCGGGTTCCGGACCCGGCGCCGGCATCAGGAAACGGCCCGGCTGCAGCAAGGACAGCCCAGCCTCGTTGCGCAAGCGTTGCAGCATGGCGCGGTACAGCCGGTGGCCGGTCGCGGCCAAAGCCTCGTCTGCCGGGGCGCCAGCCGGCAGGGCGGTGTTGAACGCCATGAACTCCGCCGCGTAGAGGGCCATGGCCGGCGCTTGGAGGCGGCGCAGCACGGCGGCGGACCAGTCGGCGAAGCCGGTGCGCAGCAGCGGCAGATCCAGCAGCCACTCGCCGGGGTAGTCCAGCAGCTCCAGCCGCAGCCGCTGCGGCGGCAGGTCAATCCCCAGGCGCTCCCGCCCGATCACCAGATCGAGCGCCAGCATGGAGGCGGCGCTCGTGCGCTCCGGCCAGGCCGGCGGGTCCCGGGTGAGCGCGGCCAAATGCCGCGGGTGGTCGAACCGCGGCAGGCCGGACGCGCCGGACGGCGCCAGCACGACCTGCGCGCGCCGCCCCTTCAGGCGCCGGGCGAAGCCGGGCAGCACCGGATGCCCGGCGCCGAACGCCAGCAGGTTTGCCGCGAGCGAGGTCAGGAACGCCGTCTTCCCGGCGCGCGCCAGCCCGGTCACGCCGATGCGGACGGTGCGCCGGGTCAGGCGGGCGAGCGGGGCGTCCGGTGTCAGGCGCGTTGGACCAGCTCGACCTTGTAGCCGTCGGGGTCCTCGACAAAGGCGATCACCGTGGTGCCGTGCTTCACCGGCCCGGCCTCCCGGGTGATCTTGGCGCCGGCTTTTTTCAGCTCGTCGCACGCGGCATACACGTCCGGCAGGCCCACCGCGAGGTGGCCAAAGGCGCTGCCGATCTCGTACGGCCCTTCCTGGTCCCAGTTGTAGGTGAGTTCGAGCACGCTGGTGTCGCTCTCGTCGCCATAGCCGACGAAGGCCAACGTGTAGCGCCCGCCGGGAACCTCGTTCCGGCGCAGCTCCTTCATGCCGAGCAGCTTCGTGTAGAACGCGACGCTCGCGTCCAGGTCCCTGACGCGGAGCATGGTGTGCAGCAGGCGTGGATTGCTCATGGGCTTGGTTCCTCCATAGGGGTTGCTGAGGTGGCCTCGATGCCGAGCAGGAAAAGCCCGGCGCCGTCTGCTTCGGTGATGCACGCAGCGCGATCGGTCAACAGGGTTCCGCCCGCCTCGAACGCCACGCCGCGCAGCCCGGCGGCGGCGGCGGCACGCAGGGTGGCCGGGCCGACCGTCGGCAGGTCCGCCCGGCGGTCCTGGCCGGGCTTCACCAGCTTGACCAAGACGCCGCCGGGTCCGGGCCGGGCCAGGCCGGCAGCGCGGGCCAGCATGGCGTCGGTGCCCTCGATGGCTTCCACGGCCAGCACGACGCCCTGCTGCACGACGCAGGCCTGGCCGACATCGGCCTGCCCCAGGGCACGCACGACGGCGGCGCCGCGCTCGATGTCGGCCAAGGCGGCGGCGTCGGGCGCCACCCGGCCCAGCTGGCCGCGCGGCCCTACCGCCTCGGTCAAAACCTCGTGCGCACCGACAACTCGGAACCCCTCCTCGCCCAGAACGCGCACAACCGCTGCCAGCAGCCCGTCATCGCCGGCGAAAGCGGCGCGGCCGATCCGGGCCATGATCCGCGCCCCTTCGGCATCCGGGCGGAGGTCCATGAGCGGCGGGCGGCGAACCGGCCCGACCAGCACAAGCTCCGTGCACCCGGCGGCGCGCAGCCGCGCCAGGATCTCGCCCGCCGCCCCCATCCGGATGAAGGCGTGGGGAAACGGGCTGACCACAGACATCTCGGCGAATCCCCGCAGCGCCACGATGAATACGCGCCGTCCCGCGGCGATGGCGGCAGCGGCGACCCGGCCGGGAAACGGGCCGCCGCCTGCGAGGATGCCGAGCGTCGCCATGCTCATCGGCTACAGCAGCGGTAACGCCGCGCCAAAGATGAAAAGCCTCGTCAAAGGACAGTTAAGTATCGTTAAATACGTCGCGAGCCACCTTTTTTTCATTGCACTTTACAAGCCTTCCCGCACTTACTCAGCAGTCACTGGGACACGATTTTAACTAGAGGTGCTTCATGGGTGACGACGAGGTTCTCGCGACGTCCAACGGGTTCATCCAGTGCCTGCGGATGCTGGCCGAGGAGGCGTCCATTCTGCGGCTGGATCAAACCTCCGCTGCGTTGCAGCGGGCGCTCGACACCTGCAATCTCGAAGTGTCGGCGAGCAGGAACGACGGTTTTGCCGACCGGCTGCCAGCCGGGCTGGCGATCCACTAACCCAGACGGTCGGCCGCATGGGACATGCGGGCCGACGCGGGGCGGCAACGCGGTCCTGCGCTGCGGCGCAACGCCGGGTCGCGACCATGAAACCATGGGGCCAAAGGGCTGCCAAGGTGATTTAAGCCGGCCAGCAGCGTCTCAAGCCGCATCGTCGTCCAGCACCATAGCCGAAGTGCGGATCAACCCGCGCTTGCTCGGCTCGTCGATGAAAGCCAGCACTTCGGCGACCATGGGATCGTCGGCATAGGCGTCCCGCGCCGCAGCCAAACGTGCGCTGAACACCCCTTCCGACCCAAACAGCAGGCGCACCGCCGCCCGCAGCCGGTGGAGACCGGCGCGATCCACTCCCCGGCGCCGCAACCCGATGACGTTCAGGCCGGAAAGCCGCGCCCGGTTGCCGATGACGCTGCCGAAAGGGATGACGTCCGCCTCAACCCCGGACACGCCTCCGATCATCGCGCCGCGGCCGATTCGGACGAACTGGTGCAGCGCCGCCGCCCCGCCGATCACCGCGCCCGTGCCGATGGTGACGTGCCCGCCCATGACGACATTGTTGGCAATCACCACGCCGTCGCCGATTTCGCAGTCGTGCGCGACGTGCACCACGGCCATCAGCAGGCAATCGGCACCCACGCGGGTAACGCCGCTGCCGGTGACGGTCCCGCGGTGGATGGTGCAGTGCTCACGGATCTGGGTGCGTGCGCCGATCTCGCACCGCGTCGGCTCGTTGCGGTACTTGAGGTCCTGTGGCGCCAGGCCGACCGTGCAGAACGGGTAAAGCAGTGCCCCTTCCCCGATCCGCGTGTCGCCGTCCACCACGACGTGCGAGACCAGCCGCACGCCGTCCCCGATCGTCACGGCCGGGCCGACGTGGCACCATGGCCCGATCTCCACCCCTGCCCCCAACTGCGCACCCGGCTCGATGATGGCGGTCGGGTGGACGCCCGCAGCCTGCGGCAGGGCGGCGTCAAGCGGTCGGGGCATCAGGATCATGCAACGGCTTCCATTCCGGCCGGACTGATGCCCGGCTCCACGCGCCATACGTTACGGAACGAAGGCATTCGCACCAACTCAAGGATTGTTGCCGGACGTTGCGGCTACTTGTCCATGATCATGGCGGCGTAGGTCGCCTCGGCCACCGACACCCCTTCAACCAAGGCTACGGCGCTGAATTTCCACACGTTGCCGCGATTGCGGTTCTTGGTGACGTGAATGCGCAGCGTATCGCCTGGCACCACCGGACGGCGGAACTTCGCGTTCTCGATGGTCATGAAGTACACCACCTTGCCGGCGGCGTCCGCCCCGAGCGACTCGACCACCAGCACCGCCGCGGTCTGCGCCATGCTCTCGATGATGAGCACGCCGGGCATCACGGGATGGTCGGGGAAATGGCCCTGGAAGAAGTTCTCGTTGACCGTCACGTTCTTGATGCCGACCGCCGAGTTGCCCGGCACGACATCGACCACCTTGTCGATCATCAGCATCGGGTAGCGGTGCGGGATCGCATGCATGATCCGCTTGATGTCCAGCACGTCCATCGGCTGCAGGGCCGCTTTCAACGAGGGCTTGGGCGCGACATCGTCGGGCAAAGGTGGCGTGCCATCCATATCGATCTAACTCGGTTCCTCTTTGGTTGGTTCCCCGCCGGTTGCCCCACCAGTCCTGCGCTGCGGGCGCGCCAGCTTGCGGAGCGCCACCACGCCGCGGAAGAACTCGCGGCTCGGCTGCGCCGGGCTGCCGATCACGTCGAGGCCGGCGCCCACGTCCGCCATCACGCCGGCCTGCGCGCCGATCCTGGCCTTGCGCCCGATCCTC
>CAXTUO010000300.1:0-5271 GCA_964247175.1 uncultured Acetobacteraceae bacterium
CGCTGGTGGACGCCGACCTCGCCAACAACGCGGCGAGCTGGCAGTGGATCGCCGGCTGCGGCATCGACAGCCAGCCGTTCTTCCGCGTGTTCAACCCGGTGAGCCAGGGGGAGAAGTTTGACCCGGACGGCGCCTACGTCCGCGCCTGGGTGCCGGAGCTCGCGCGGATGCCGGACAAGTTCGTGCACGCCCCCTGGTCGGCGCCGCCCGCCGTGCTGGCCGGGGCCGGCGTGGAGCTTGGCCGCAGCTACCCGAACCCCATCGCCGACCTGCCGCAAGCCCGGCGGCGCGCGCTTGACGCGTACCGCGCCACCGTGCGGCGTGCCGCATGATCCCCGCGGGCGTCCCGCTACGCGTGGTGGGCGACGTGCACGGGGACATCCGCGCCTTCGCGGCGGCGACGGCCACCGACCGGTTCGTCGTGCAGCTCGGCGACCTCAGCGACCACGGGCCGGACAGCGCGGGCGTGCTGCGGACCATGTTCACGCTGATGGACCAGGGGCGCGGCCTGTTCATCCTCGGCAACCACGACCGCAAGCTGGGCCGCGCGCTGTCCGGGCAGGCGGTGCGGATGGACGCGGCGCTGCAGGCCACGCTGGCCCAGCTGGACAACGCGCTCCGCGAGCGCGCGCTGCGCGAGATCAGCCACGCGCCGGCCTGGCTGGCGCACGGCGACATCGCTTTCGTGCATGGCGGCTTCCATCCGGCCATGCTGACCGAGCCGCCGCCGCCGCCGCTCGGCCGGGTGGACCCGCTGCTGTCCCGTGCCTTGTTCGGGGAGACGACGGGGCGGATGCAGCCGGACGGCTACCCGGAGCGCGTGCTGCGCTGGGTGGACCGCATCCCCGCCGGCATGACCGTGTATTGCGGCCATGACCAGCGCAGCACGGACGGGCGGCCGTACCGGCGGACGGGATCGTCGGGCGGGCTGGCGGTGTTTCTCGACACCGGGGCCGGCAAGGGCGGGCACCTGTCCTGGATCGACCTGCCGAGCAGCGGCTAGACCGCCTCCCCCGCGTCCATCGCGGCCAGGAACCCCGCCGCCTGCTCCCGGATGGCCGCAACGCGCGCCGGTTCCATCTTGGACAGCGTTTGCACCGGCATCGCCATGCGCGTGTTCCCAGCGAAGCGCGCGGCGTGCCGGGCGACGAAATCCCAGTACAGCGCGTTGAACGGGCAGGCGCGCTCCCCAGTGCCGAGCTTCACGTCGTAGTGGCACCCGCGGCAATAGTCGCTCATGCGGTTGATGTAGGCGCCGGAGGCCGCGTAGGGCTTCGATCCCATGATCCCGCCGTCGGCATGCAGCGCCACGCCGCGCACGTTGGGCATCTCGACCCACTGGTAGGCGTCGGCATAGACGATCAGGTACCATTCATCGACCTCGTCGGGGTGCAGGCCGGCCAGTAGCGCGAAGTTGCCGGTGATCATCAGGCGCTGGATATGGTGGGCGTAGGCGTGGCGGCGGGTGTCGCCGATGGCCTGGCGCAGGCAGTTCATCCGCGTTTCGGCCGTCCAGAAGAACGCCGGCAGCCGCCGGGTCGCGCCGAGGCTGTTCAGCCGGGCGTATTCCGGCATCTTGAGCCAGTACACCCCGCGCACGAACTCCCGCCAGCCCAGGATCTGCCGCACAAAGCCCTCCACGGCGTTGAGCGGGGCCATCCCGGCACGCCAGGCGGCCTCCGCGGCCCGGCAAGCCTCCAGCGGGGTGAGCAGCCCGGTGTTCAGCGAGGTGGAAACCAGCGCGTGAAACATCGTGCTTTCCCCGGTCTTCATCGCGTCCTGCCATTCGCCGAACAGCGGCAGGCGGTTGGCCACGAAATCCCGCAGCGCCGCGGCGGCGTCCCGGTGCGTTACCGGTAGGGCGAAGCCGTCCACGTTGCCGAAATGGTCCGGGAAGCCGCGCGCCACGAGCGCCATGACCTCCTCCGTGATGTCGTCGGGT
The DNA here is from genome assembly GCA_964247175.1 of uncultured Acetobacteraceae bacterium. GTDB lineage: Bacteria > Pseudomonadota > Alphaproteobacteria > Acetobacterales > Acetobacteraceae > CAHJXG01. Next base: position 1,943 of record CAXTUO010000300.1, read on the forward strand.
TCGAACCGCGGGACGGACGGCGGGGCGAGAGCCTTCGGCGGCGGCTTGCGGTTCTCGGGATCATAGTTCCACTGGCCGCCGGCGGGCGCGTCGTCGTCCATCAGGATGCCGTAGCGGCGGCGCATGTCGCGGTAGAACGACTCCATGCGGAACTCGCCGCGGCCGCGCGCCCAGGCGCGGAACTCCTGGATTCGGCACAGGAAGCGGTCGTCGTCGCGGATCTCGGTCTCGATCCCGGACGCCTCGTGCCAACGTCGCATGTCCTCCGCGAGCCGCCACTCGCCGGCTTCCGTCGCGACAACGGCCCTGGGTTGATGCCGGGCGACGGCGCGCAGCATCTCGCCGCGCAGGCTGCCGGTGTTCGCGGGATCGTCGAGCTTGATGTAATCAACCTGCACCCCGCGCGCGCGCAGCGCCCGGGCGAAGTGCCGCATGGCGGACAGCACGAGCACGATCTTCTTCGGGTGGTGCTTCACGTAGGTGCACTCGCCCATCACCTCGGCCATCAGCACGGTGTCCCGCGCGAGATGGAGGTCGCGGAGCGCGCTCAGCCCGGCGCTGCACTGGTCGCCCAGCACAATGCGCAGCGTGCCGCCCCCAGCAGTTCCGGTCATCAGTCTCGAACCCGCGTCATCGGTTCCGCCCCCCTTTACGCTTTCGGTCCGACAATGGCGCCGACCCGGCGCGGCGCAAGCCCGCCCACCTGTCCGCTTGCGGGCGGGGCCGGGTGCGGGCAGTCTCCTCCTCATGCGGCAACTCCTCCTGCTCCGTCATGCCAAGTCGTCCTGGGACGAACGGGACACCCCCGACCACGGGCGGCCGCTCAACCCGCGCGGCCTGGCGGCGGCGGCGGCGATGCGGACCGCGATGCAGGGGCTGGGCCTGGCGCCGGACGTGGTGCTGGTTTCGACATCCCGCCGCACCATTCAAACGCTGGAAGCGCTTGAGCCGTGGGCCGACACCCCACTGGTGGACCGGCTCGACAGCCTGTATCTGGCGTCCGCGGCGGCGATGCTGAAGGTGATCCAGGAGGTCGGCGCCACCGCGCGCAGCGTGCTGGTGGTGGGGCACAATCCCGGCGTGCACGATCTGGCGATGCTGCTGGTGGGCGCGCAGGCGGCGTCGTTCGACAACCCGGACATCCGCCGCTTGGCAGAGGGCTTCCCCAGCGGCGCCCTGGCCGAGTTCACCGTCACCGTTCCCTGGCACGCGCTCGACGAGGGAGGCGGACGCTTGGCCCGGTTCCTGTGCCCGCGCGACCTGCCCGGCTTTCGCGGCTGATCACGAGGAGATGACCGAAGCCAGCCTGGAGTTCGCACTCAGCCCGGACGACCTGCCCCGCTTGCTCAAGCTGCCGTCCCTGGCGCGCGCCGGGCGCACCGCCCCGGTGAGGATGTTGTGGCACGACACGGCGGACGGCGCCCTGGCGGCACGCGCCTTGTCGCTTTCGGAACAGCGCGGCCGTTGGCGGCTGGAAGCGTTGCGTCCCATGCCCGACCGGCCCTGGCCGCCCGGCAGCCCGGCGCCGCTCGTCGCGGAGGGCGTCAACCCGGCGAGCCTGGACCCTTCCCTGCACGACGGCCTGGCTCCCGTGGCGGCGCTGCACGCGCGCCGCACCGAGTTCGTGCTCCGCCCGTCAGGCCCGGACGGCGCGGCACCCGACGCGGTGCCGGCCGAGCCGGTGCGGGTCGTCGTGCTGGACGGACAGGCGCGCGGCGTTGCGACCGAGCAGCCGGCCTGCCGCATGGAAATGCGCGGCGAACCCGCGCAACTGCAGCCTGCCGCGATGCAGCTTGCCGGCGCCGTCCGGCTTTCGGTGCCGCGGTCCGGCCTGGCGGCCTTTGCCGTCGCGGTCGCCCACGAGGCCGAGCCTGATCCGCGCCATGTGGGACCGGCCGCCGCCGCGCCGGGCCAAACGGCGAGCGACAGCGCCGCCCTGATCGTCGGCCAGCTTTTGGACGCGATGCTGCACTGGGCGGCGAGCGCCGGCGCCGGGTCGTCGCCCGTGCCCGTGCACCAGATGCGCGTCGCGACCCGGCGGCTGCGCTCCGCCCTCGCCGTCTTCAAGCAGGTCGCGGCGTTTCCGAACCTCAAGCCGTTGAGCGCCGGGCTGCGCGTCACCGCGACCCGGCTGGGCGCGGCGCGGGACTGGGACGTGTTCCTCGGCGACACGGCGGACCGTGCGGTCGCGGCGTTTCCGGATGACGGGCGGTTCCGCGCCCTGCTCGCGGCGGCGCGGCGGCGGCGGCAGGCGGCCTACGTCGAGCTGCGCGCTTACCTCGCAGGCGCAGAGTTCCGCGAATTGCAGATCGGGCTGGCCTGCGCGTCCGTGCTGCGGCCATGGGAGCGGGAAGCCACGCCCGACCCGCGGCTGCATGAGGACACGGCCGTCTTCGCCGCCGCGGCGCTGGCGCATCAGTTGAAGCGCGTGCGCCATGCCGGACGGGACCTCGCGGCGCTGCCGCTCCCGGCGCTGCATGAGCTGCGCAAGGACTGCAAGCGGCTGCGCTACGCGGCGGAGTTCTTCCTGCCGCTGTTTCCCGGGAGGCCGGCCCGGCACTTCGTCAAGCGCCTGTCGGCCTTGCAGGAGGAGCTGGGCACCCTGAACGACGGCGCGACGGCGGCCGGGCTGATGGCGCACCTGGGCCGGGCGGAGCGCAGCCATGCGGCCGGGCTGATCGAGGGGTTCGTCGCGGCCGGCGCCGTGGCGTCCCGGGCGCGCATCGGCCGTGCCTGGAAGCGGTTCCGCAAGGCCGAGCCGTTTTGGGCCTGAACCAAGCCGCGGGGGCCGACCGCGCAGCCCGGGTTATGCTGCACCGGCGAAGGTTGCGCGAAAGCCTGCTCCGCCCTTATTTTGCCATCATGCAGGGTCCGGGCGGCGGACCCGGCAGGATGAGATCGAACGGCGGCGAATTCCGCCTGGTCAGAACGGGATGACAGCATGAGCAGCACGGCAAACGGGTCGGTCACGATGACCCTGGACGGCTCCAACAAATCGTTCTCGCTACCGCTGCGGCCCGGCACGATCGGCCCCGCGGTTGCCGACGTCAGCAAGCTCTACAGCAACCTGGGGATCTTCACCTACGACCCCGGCTACGGCATGACCGCATCCTGCGAAAGCAAGATCACCTACATCGACGGCGACGAGGGCGTGCTGCTGCACCGCGGCTACCCTATCGACCAGTTGGCGGAACACTCCAACTTCATCGAGGTCGCCTACCTGCTGCTGAACGGCGAGCTGCCGAACCCCGATCAGTTGCACGAGTTCGAGTATGGCGTGATGCGCCACACCATGCTGCACGAGCAGCTCCGCCGCTTCTACGACGGCT
>CAXTUO010000301.1:0-5240 GCA_964247175.1 uncultured Acetobacteraceae bacterium
GATCAGCGCGGCCTGGCCGCGGTTCCGCCCGCCCAGCGCCAGCCCGGCGATCCCGCCCAGCAGCGCGCCCGCGCCCGCGCCCTCGCCGACCGTTTGGTTGAAGCGCGCGTTGGATTGGCGGAGCTGGTTCTCCGCCGGGCTGAGGCCGGGATCGTAGCCGCCACCGCCGGCGCACCCGGCCAGCAGGATCGCCGCCGACACCACGAACGCGGCCGGCCGCAGCCGAAGCGCAGACCACCAGGACACCATGCAACGTTTCTCCAAACACCGGGACGGTTCAAGCGTAACATGCACGCCGCTGCCACCGGTAGTTGCGAAGTGTCAGGCGCTTATGACTTCGGGGCCGGCCCATCCATCGGCAGGTCCGCCTCCCATCCGCCGCCCAATGCCTTGTACAACGCAACGAGGTTGGCCGAGACCGTCGCGGTGCTGTCCGACAACTGCTGCTCCGCCGCCAGCACCGTGCGCTGCGCCGTCAACACCTGCAGGAAGTCGGTGAGGCCCTGGCGGTACTGGTCCTGCGCCAGGTTGAAGGCGCGGCGGCTTTGCGCCACCTGCTCCGCCAGGCGAACGCGCCGGCGCTGCTCGGCCGCGTAGGCGATCAAGGCGTTGTCCACGTCGGTGAAGGCCTGCAGCACGGTCCTTTGGTAAGCGACCGCCGCTTCCTGCTGTTGCGCTTCCCGCAGCGCCAAGGTGCCGCGCAGGCGCCCGCCCTCGAAGATCGGGATGGTCAGGCTGGGGCCGTACGAGTAGGTGCCGGCGGAGAAGCCCAGGTTCCTCACCTGCAGCGCCTGCAGCGCCACGCTGCCGGACAGGGTCAGCTTCGGGTAGAAGTCCGCCTTGGCCGTGCCGATGTCGGCGGTCGCCGAATGGAGCTGCGCTTCCGCTTGGCGGATGTCCGGGCGCCGCCGGGCGAGTTCGGACGGCAGGCCGACCGGGACGCGGGGCGGCACGGGCGGCACCGGCTTGCGCCGGGACAGCTCCGCCTGCAGCGTGCCCGGCGGCATGCCGAGCAGCAGGCTGATGGCGTTGATCCCCTGCGCTTCCTGCTGCTCAAGCTGCGGGATCGTGGCGGCGGTGGATTCGAGCTGCGCGCGCGCGTTGGCCACGTCAAGGTCGGTGGCCAGCCCGCCGCGGGCGCGCTCCGTCGTGAGCCGCACGCTTTCCCCGGCGGCGGCCAGGTTGTCCCGGGTGATGCGCAGCGTGTCCTGGGTGCCGCGAAGCTGCATGTAGTCGCGCGCCACCTCGGCGATGGAGGACAGCAGCTGCGCCCGCTGCGCCTCGGCCGAGGCGACCAATGCGGCGTCGGCGCTTTCCACGGAGCGGCGCACCCGGCCCCAAAGGTCAAGCTCCCACGACGCGTCGAAGCCGCCCTGGAACAGGTCGAAGGCGGGGATGGCCGAGGGGCCGGCCACGCTGCTGGGAATGCCGCCCTGCCGGCCGCCGAGGCCGTTCGACTGCGCCCCGGGCGAGCTGCCCGATCCGCTGCTGGCGCCCCCGCCGCCGCTGCTGGCGCCGCCGCCGACCAGGCTGATGACGCCCTCCTTGCTGAGGCGCTGGCGGGTGTAGGAGCCGTTGCCGTTGAGCTGGGCGAACTGGTCGGCCCCGGCGACGCTGCGCTGCGCCCGGCTTTCCGCCAGCCGGAACGCCGCCGTGCGGACGTCCAGGTTGCCCGCGGAAACCCGGCGCACGAGGCCCGTCAGCACCGGGTCGTTGAACGTCTTCCACCATTCGGCATCGACCGGCTCGGCCACCGGCATGCTGGCTTCCAGCCGCGCCGCACTGGGACGCCTGGTGAACCAGGAGGCGGGCGACCAAAGGCTGGGCCGCTCGAAGTCGGGGCCGACGGTGCAGCCGGCCAGCAGCAGCGCCGCAAGCGGCAGGAACTTAGTGGCCACTCGCGGGAGCCCCTTTCGGCAAGTTGGGAAGGAACAGTACGAGCGGCGCCGCCGCGAGGGAAATCACTGTTAGGATGGTGAACACGTCGAGGTAGCTGAGGATCGTCGCCTGGGTCTGCACGGCCTGGCTGATCGGTCCGAGCGGCACGCCGAAGCCGTAGCCGTTGTAGGGGGTGACGTGCTCGGCCAGGCGCGCGTGGTGGAACTGCCCGCGCCATTGCAGCTCCGTGGTGGCGATGGACACGCCCCAGCTTCCGCCGAGGTTCCGCATCAGGTTGATGATGGCGCTGGCGTCGCTGTTCTTGTCGGGCGGCACCCCGGTGAACTGCACGGCGGACAACGGGATGAAGATGAACGGCAGCCAGAACACCTGCAGCATCCGGGACACCGAGATGTTCCAGAACGACACGTCGAGGTCGAGGCCGGCCGCGTAGTTGAGCGCCCCCGCCGTGCCCAGCAGCGCCGAGAAGATCAGCCATTTCGGCTGAATCAGCCGCCCGGTGACGACGCCGGCGAGCGGCATGATGACAAGCGACAGGACGCCGCCCAGGCCAAGCGTCAGCCCCGCCGTGGTCGCGTCGTAGCCCAGCAGCTCCTGCGTCATCTGCGGCAGGAGCTGCGTCGTGGACACGATGATGAGGCCGAACAGGAACATGACGACGTTGCTGATCGCGAACGCAGGCGCCCGGAGCAGCCGCAGGTTCATGACGGGCTGCGGATGCACCAGCTCCCAGACCACCAGGACAATCAGGCTCGCCGCCGAGAGGAGGCTGAGCGTCAGGATGAAGGGGGAGCTGAACCCGTCGTCCCGCTCGAACCGGTCCAGCACGATCTGCAGCGTGCCGAAGCCGAGCGCCACCAGGGCGAAGCCGAGGTAGTCGATCCTGAGGCCGCGGGCCAGCAGCTTGCGGCGGTCTGCCTGCACCAGGGGCGAGTCGTAAACGAACAGCCAGGTGAGCGCCATCGACAGCGCGCCGAACGGCAGGTTGATCAGGAACACCCAATGCCAGGAATAGCTGTCGGTCAGCCAGCCGCCGAGCACCGGGCCGACCGCCGGCGCGGTGACAACGGTGAAGCCATAGAGCGAGAACGCCAGCGCCCGCTGCTTCGGGGTGAAGCTGTCGGCGAAGATGGACTGCTCGGTGGGCGCCAGGCCCCCGCCGCCCAAGCCCTGCAGCACCCGGAACAGCAGCATCATCGGCAGCGTGGTCGCGAACGCGCAGGCGACCGACGCGGCGGTGAACAGCGCGACGCAGCCCATGTAGAAGCGCTTGCGCCCGAGCACGTTGGACAGCCAGCCGCTGATCGGCAGGATGATCGCGTTGCTGACCAGGTAGCTGGTGACGATGTAGGTGCTCTCGTCCTGCCCGGCGGCCAAGCTCCCCGCGATGTGGCGCAGCGCCACGTTGGCGATGGTGGTGTCCAGCACCTCCATGAACGTCGCGATGGACACGATGACCGCCAGCAGCCAGGGCGAGTTCGGCCCCGCCGCGGAACGCGGCAGACTCACCGCTTCCGCGGAACGCGGCAGACTCGCCGCTTCCGCGGAACGCGGCAGCTCGGCGCGGGCCATCAGCGGACCGTGACGCGGGGCGTCACCGACATGCCCGGCGCCATGCGGCAGCGGGACAGGTCCTGTTTCTCGAAGTTGATCCGCACCGGCACGCGCTGCACCACCTTTACGTAGTTGCCGGTCGCGTTCTCCGCCGGCAGGCTGCTGAACACCGAGCCGGAGCCGGCCTGGAAGCTGTCCACCCGGGCACCGATGTCGAGGCCGGGGCAGGCATCCACCTGCACGCGCACGGGCTGGCCGGGCTGCATGAGCGCCAGCTGGGTTTCCTTGAAGTTCGCCGTCACCCACAGCCGGTCCGGCACCACCGCCAGCAGGGACTGCCCGGCGTTCACGTAGTTGCCGAGGTCCACCGTGCGCCTGGTCACCTGGCCGTCCACGGGCGCGGTGACGTGGGTGTAGGAAAGCTGCAGCCGGGCGTTCTCGACCGCCACGTCGGCCTGCTTCACGCTGGCCTCGGCGGCTTGCACGGCGGCGCGCTGCGCTTCGATCTGCGCCTTTGCTGCGGCCACGGCCTGCCGGTTCGCGTCGAGCCTTGCCTGGGCGGACCGCACGGTGGAGGACTGGGTGTCGAGCTGCTGCCGGGTGATCGCCTTGGGATCGACGGCGCGATAGCGCGCGAGGTCCTGCTGCGCCTGCTGCAGGTCAGCCTCCGTCACCCGGACGTTCGCCGCCGCCTGGTCCGCGTTCGCCTGCTGCAAGGCGACCTGCGCCCGCGCCTGGTCCGCCTGCGCCGCCGCCTGCACGCGCTGCGCCACGGCCTGGTCGAGCCTCACCTGGTAGTCCCGGGGGTCAAGCTCCACCAGGATTTGGCCGGCCTTGACCTGCTGGTTGTCCTCAAAGGCGATGCGGGTCACGCGGCCCGGCACCTGCGCCGCGATCTGCGAGATGTGGCCGTCGATAAAGGCGTCGTCCGTGCTTTCGAAGTGCCGGGCGTGCAGCCAATAGAGCACGCCGGCGACGGTCAGCAGCGTCACGGCCAGCAGGCCCACGGCCCAGTACAGGAGCTTCTTCCAGCGCGGCATCGGCGCCTTTTCGGGCGCACCGTCCTCGCCGTGCTTTGCGCCCTCCTCGTCGGCGCCCTCGTCCGGCTCCGCCCGGCGGGCGGGCAACCGGGGCGGGCTGTCCCGGTCCAGCGACGGCGCCGGAGGCGCGGGCGGCGCGCTGTCGAGCTGCGCGGAATAGCCCCACTCGTCGCCACCGCGGGCCGCCGGCCGGTCCGGCCTCAGTTCAGCGTCCATCACGCAACCCTCCGCATCAGGTTTCGGAAAAGCACAGGTATTGAGCTCTCGATGTAAAACCGCGTCATAATTCACCAATACGGTTTGCGGGCGGCCATGAAACAGGCGCTGGTTTCTGCTCAGAAATAATCCGCAAGCCTCGGCTTGGCGGCCCGGACCGGGTGTGGCAGTCAGGCGTACTCATCGCCACGAGGAGCCGAGTCTTGCACACCAAGCTGATCGCAGCCGCCGCCGCGCTCGCCCTGTCGGGCTGCGCCAGAACGCCTCCGCCCGCACCGGCCGTGGATCTGCAGAACGGGGGCATGGCCAAGACCTGCACCCCGTCCGCCGTCGATCTGGCGGCGCCCGCCCCGGCGACGATCGCGTTGACCAACGACGGCTGGTGCGGCCTTTTCACGGCGGAAAAGGAGGGGCAGCCGTTCAAGTACGGCCTCGTGAAGACTCGGCCGGAGCATGGACGGGTGTACATCCGGCCGGTCAACGGGCAGACTCGCGTCGAGTACACCGCGAACCCCGGTTTCGCCGGGTCGG
>CAXTUO010000302.1:0-5220 GCA_964247175.1 uncultured Acetobacteraceae bacterium
GGGTTGGAGTTGACCAGGATCACCCGGTAGCCCTCCGCCCGCAGCGCCTTGCAGGCCTGCGCGCCGGAGTAGTCGAACTCGCAGGCCTGGCCGATCACGATGGGGCCGGCGCCGATGATGAGGATGGAATGGATGTCGGTGCGCTTGGGCATGGCTACGCGCTTTCCATCATCGCCACGAAGCGCCGGAACAGATGCTGGCTGTCCGCCGGGCCGGGGCTGGCTTCGGGGTGGTACTGCACGCTGAACGCCCGGCGGTCGTCGCAGGCGATGCCCTCGTTGCTGCCGTCGAACAGGCTGACGTGCGTCACGCGCACGCCGGGCGGCAAGCTGCTGTCCTCCACCGCGAAGCCGTGGTTCTGCGCGGTGATCTCGACGCGCCCGGTTTCCAGATCCTTGACCGGCTGGTTCGCGCCGCGGTGGCCGCGGCCGAGCTTGTGGGTCCGGCCGCCCAGGGCCAAGGCGAGCAATTGATGACCCAGGCAGATGCCGAACAGCGGCACGCCGCGGTCCAGCACGCCCTGGATCGCCGGCACGGCGTAGGCGGCGGTGGCGGCCGGGTCGCCGGGACCGTTCGACAGGAACACGCCATCAGGGGCGTGGCGCAGGATGTCTTCGGCGCTCGCCGTCGCCGGCACCACAGTCACCCGGCACCCGGCGGCGGCCAGGCTGCGCAGGATGTTGCGCTTGGCGCCGTAATCGACGGCCACGACATGGTGGCGCGGCGGCGGCGCGTCGTGGCGATCCGGCCAGGCCCAGGTGCCTTCCTCCCAGATGTAGGTCTGGGTGCAGCTTACCTGTTTCGCGAGGTCCATGCCCTCCAGCCCCGGCCAGTCCCGTGCCTGCGCCTGCAACGCCGGGATGTCGAAGCGGCCATCGGCGGGATGCGCGATGACGCCGTGCGGCGCGCCCGCGTCGCGGATGCGGATCGTCAGCGCCCTGGTGTCCACCCCGGCGATGCCGGGCACGCCGCAGGAGCGTAGCCAAGCGTCAAGTCCTTGCGTCGCACGCCAGTTGCTCGGCTCCGTCACGTCCTGCTGCACCACGAGGCCCAGGGCGGCAATCGTGGCCGCTTCCAGGTCCTCGGCGTTGCAGCCGGTGTTGCCGATATGCGGAAAGGTGAAGGTGATGATCTGGCCGGCATAGGACGGATCAGTCAGGGTTTCCTGGTAGCCGCTCATGCCGGTGTTGAAGCACACCTCACCGACGCGCCCAGAACCGTGGAGTCCGGTCCCATGGGTATGCGCGCCGAAGCCGCGGCCCCAGAACACCGTGCCGTCCGCAAGCACGAGGGCGGCGGTGGCGCCATCGGGCGTTTCGGACACGGTGGGAACAGGTTCGGGCATGGGGGCCTCCTCCGTTGGGACGCCCGACAGGGCAGAAAGCGGCAGCCCGGTCGCGGCGATCACCGCGGCCCAATGCTTGCTCGGCACCGCGCGGGCTTGCCGCCATTTGCGCACCGCCTCCGTCCCCACGCCGGTGAGCCGGGCCGCCGCGTCGGGACCGCCAAGCTGGTCGATGATCTCGTCGATGCTGGCCATGGCGGCAGGGTATGGGAAAAAACTTACCAAGGCAACACGGCCGGAAAAGCGCCGGAGAATTTTTCCCGCGCAAACTTCTCCCTAGCAATCCAGCATTCTATATAAACATCCGCAACAGCACTGGACCGAAACGATGGTATTGCGCGAGATGTTCAGCGATGGGTTGAAAGCGTCGATGCGGGCGGGGGACGCCGCGCGCACCTCGACGCTGCGCATGATCCTCGCCCGCCTGAAGGACCTCGACATCGCCGCCCGGCCCAAGGGTGTCGCCGCCATCCCCGACGACGAGGTGCTGTCCATGCTGCGCGGCATGGTGAAGTCCCGGCGCGAGTCCGTCGAGCTGTACCGCCAGGGCAACCGGCCGGAGCTGGCCGCCAAGGAGGAAGCGGAGATCGCGGTGATCGAGGGCTTCCTGCCGCAGCAGATGGGGGATGCAGACCTTGCGGCGGCGGTGGAGGCCGCGGTGGCGGCAACGGGCGCGGCCTCGCCCAAGGACATGGGCCGGGTGATGGCGGCGCTGAAGGCGGCGCACGGCGCGGCGCTGGACATGGGCCGGGCCGGGCCGCTGGTGCGGGCGCGCCTGGCGCCCTGATGGCGCTGCCGCCGGCCTTCCTGGAGGAGCTGCGGGCGCGCACGCCGTTGACGGCGCTGATCGGGCGCCGGGTCAAGCTGTCGAAGTCGGGGCGCAACTGGAAGGGCTGCTGTCCCTTCCATAACGAGAAGTCGCCCAGCTTCCACGTGTATGACGACCATTTCCACTGCTTCGGCTGCGGCGTGCACGGCGATGCCATCAGCTTTGTCATGCAAAGCGAGGGCGCGTCCTTTCCCGAGGCCGTGGAGCGCCTGGCGGGCGAGGCCGGGCTTGACGTGCCCAAGCCGTCGCCGCGCGCGGCGGAGGCCGAGCGGCAGCGCCTAGACCTGCACGGCGTGCTCGACCTGGCGCAGGCGAGCTTTGTCCGCCGCCTGCACGAGGCCGAAGGGGCGGCGGCGCTCGACTACCTGCGCCGCCGCTGCCTGTCGCCCGAGCTGATCGCGCGGTTCGGCCTGGGCTGGAGCGGCGATGGGCGCGGCGCGCTCACGGCCGAGCTGGGGCGCAACGGCGTGGAGCCGGCGCGGATGCTGGAAGCCGGGCTGCTGCGGGAAGCGGAGGACGGCCCGGCGCGCGAACTCTACTGGAACCGCGTCACCTTCCCGATCCGCGACCGCCGCGGGCGGCTGGTCAGCTTCGGCGGGCGCACCCTGGGCGACGCCAAGCCGAAATACATCAACGGGCCGGAAAGCCCGGTATTCTCCAAGAAGCGCAACCTGTATGCGCTCGACCTGGCGCGCGCCGGGTTGCGGACCGGGCAGCCGCTGGTGGTGGCGGAAGGCTACATGGACGTGATCGCGCTGCATGGGGCGGGGTTCGTGGGCGCGGTGGCGCCGCTCGGCACCGCGCTGACCGAGGAGCAGCTCGAAGAGCTGTGGCGCCTGTCGCCCGACCCGGTGCTGTGCTTCGACGGCGACGCCGCCGGCGCCCGTGCCGCCGCCCGCGCGGCCGAGCTGTGCCTGCCACTGCTGACGCCCGAGCGCACCCTGCGGCTGGCGGCGCTGCCGGGCGGCGAGGACCCGGACACGTTGATCCGCAAGCGTGGCCCGGCGGCGTTCCAGGCGGTGCTGGACGGGGCGCGTCCGCTGTCGGAGGCGCTGTTCGACCTCGTGCGCGAGCAGAGTGCTGGCAACTTGCCGGAGCAACAGGCGGCCTTGCTTGCTCGGCTGGATGCGGCGGCAGACCGGATTGCTGACAAGTCGCTAAAGATCGAATACCGCCGCGCGCTGAGAGACCGGTTTTATGAAAGCCGCAAGCGCCGCGGCAAGACGGCGGCACCAAAAATGAAAGCCCGCTCAACATACACGCTGTCTAGCCTCGATGAAGCGAGGCAGGCCGAGCGTGGGCGTTGCTTAGTGGCAATCCTACTGCGCCACCCGGACCTACTGCGTGACGTGGAGGAATCGTTTGCGGACTTGGCACTTTCGCCCGCCATGGGGCGACTGCGCGACGCGATCCTCCGCGCGTCCGAAACACATATCCTTGATTCTGCGGCCTTGCTGTCCCACCTGAACGCATCTGGCGCAACAGACGACGTGGCGGAGGCCCTTTCATCGACCCCGAACTCTTTGCCGGCCTGCGCCGCGCCTGGCGTCATGCCGGCGGATGCTTTGGCAGGGTGGTTTCATTTCTATGGATTGCTGAATGGCTCCAGCGTGGACATGGAATTGGAAGCGGCGAAGTGGGATGCTGCAGCCGATTTGAACGAACGGACGCAGCGCCGTCTCATTGCCTTACGTGAAGCTCAGGATAGGCTTCTAGACGATCCGAGCGCTGAGTGAACAGTTGAACCGCCGCGCGGGCCGCCGCGCCGCACGCATTTATGGAGTGCCCTAATCCATGGCGACCAAGCAAGCCGCGACCGCCGACGCAGCGCCTGCCGACCAGGACGGCGACACCACGCTGCTCGACACCAACGCGGTCGCCGTCAAGCGCCTGATCGCCCGCGGCCGGGAGCGCGGCTACATCACCTTCGACGAGCTGAACGCCGTGCTGCCGTCCGACCAGAACAGCTCGGAGCAGATCGAGGACGTGATGGCGATGCTCAGCGAGATGGGCATCCAGGTCGTCGAAAGCGAGGAAGCCGAGGACCCCGAAGCCCCGGCCAAGGCCGACAAGGCCGACAGCGAGGACGAAAAGGACGCCGACGAGCCGACCGGCAACGTCGATGAAGCGAACCTCGGCCGCACCGACGACCCGGTGCGGATGTACTTGCGCGAGATGGGCATCCAGGTGGTGGAAAGCGAGGAGCAGGAGGACGGGGAAGCCCTGCCCAAGGCGGAGAAGGCCGAGGACGAGGAGAAAGAGGAAAGCGAAAGCTCCGGGAATGTGGACGAGGCGAGCCTTGGCCGCACGGACGACCCGGTGCGCATGTACTTGCGCGAGATGGGCAGCGTCGAGCTGCTGTCGCGCGAGGGCGAGATCGCCATCGCCAAGCGCATCGAGGCCGGGCGCGACATGATGATCGGCGGCCTGTGCGAAAGCCCGCTGACCTTCCGCGCCATCATCACCTGGCACGAGAGCCTGAAGGCCGGGCGCATGCTGCTGCGCGACATCGTGGACCTGGAAGCGACGCAGGGCGGCCCCAAGGAGGCGACGGGCGGCGAGCCGGCTGAGCCTGAGGCCGTCGCCGAAGCGTTCGAGCCGGCCGAGGACTTGGACGAGGACGCGGAGGGCGAGGGCCCGGGCATGTCCCTTTCGGCGCTGGAAGAAAAGCTGAAGCCCGAGGTGCTGGCCACCTTCGAGGAGATCGAAGGGCTGTACCGGAAGCTGCAGAAGGTGCAGGCGAAGCGGCTGGAGACCATCACCTCCGGGGAGGAGATGAACCTCCGGTCCGAGCACACCTATGAGAAGCAGCGGGACGAGGTCGTCGGCAAGGTCGAGCAGGTCCGGTTGCACAACAACCGGATCGAGGAGCTGGTGGTGCAGCTCAAGCAGATCAGCCAGCGGCTGAACGGGCTGGAAGGCCAGCTTCTGCGCATGGCGGAAGCGGCGAAGGTCGGGCGGGAAGAGTTCCTGCGCGAGTACCGCGGCCATGAGCTGGACCCGAACTGGCTGGAGCGCGTGGGCGCGCTGCCGGGCAAGAACTGGA
>CAXTUO010000303.1:0-5204 GCA_964247175.1 uncultured Acetobacteraceae bacterium
GATGCCGATGTCGCTGCCATTCTCACCCGGCTGCGCCGCGCTCGGGTGGTGTGCTCGGACGAGACCAGCGTGCGCATCGATGGCCGCACGTGCTGGAACTGGGTGTTTCAGAACGACGAGGTGGTGATCCACGTCATCCGCCGCAGCCGCGGCGCCGGCGTGGTGGCCGAGGTGCTGGGCGGGCACCGGCCGGCGTTCTGGGTGTCCGACCTCTACGGCGCGCAGCAAGGCCATGCCGAGGAGTGGCAGATCTGCTTGGCACACCAGCTGCGCGACTGCGCCTACGCGATCAAGGCCGGCGACGCCGTGTTCGCGCCGCGCATGAAGGCGCTGCTGCTGCGCGCCGTTGTGCTCGCCCGGCGGAGCCGGAACCTGGCCCCGAGCACCCGGCGGGAGTATCGCCGGCGCCTCGAGTGCGCCCTTGATGCCGTCATGGCGTTGGCACCCACCCACCGCGGCGGCGTGCGCCTGCGCAAGCGCTACGGCAAGCTCCGCTCGCACCTGTTCACCTTCCTCGACCATCCCGAGGTGCCGGCCGACAACAACGGGTCCGAGCGCGAGCTGCGGCCCACCGCCACTTACCGCAAGGTCACCGGCGGGTTCCGCTCCGAGTGGGGTGCCGACCTGTTCGCCGGCGTGCGCTCCGTCATCGGCACCGCTGCGCGCCGCGGCATAGGCGCTTACCAAGCTATCCAGCAAACCCTACGCGGGCAGGCCTCCTACCCGGGTTGAGCAGAGACGCGCGCCGAGGTTCGCCAGCGCCAGCGTCCCGAACGGCCCTGCGCCGAACTGCTCGACCGACAGGATGCGGACGCCCTGCAGCGGCATTGCGGGGTGGCTCATGATGCGTGCTCCTCGGCTTCCCGACTCGCCCGGTCCTTGATCAGGAAATTGCGCTCGAACGAGGCGACGACCTGATCACGTTGGTTCCGGCCCAGGGTCCGCGCTGTCACGATCCCCTGTCCGGGCCGCGACGCCGAGCGCCTGACGCCCAGGATCTCCGTCTCGGCATAAAGCGTGTCGCCGGGATGGGCGGGGTGGTGCAGCCGGGCGCCGACCCACCCCAGGTTGGCGACGGACCGCTGCGTCGTGTGCCTGACCGACAGGCCGAGGGTGATCGCGAACAGCAAGCCGGGGTCCACCAGGATGTCGGGCAGGCCGTTGGAGCGGGCCAGGTGGCGGTTGAAGTGGAGCGGGTTGCGGTTGAGTGAGACCAGCGCGAGCGAGATGGCCTCGTCGGCGAGGATGGTGCGTCCAATCCCGTGGTCGTAGCGGTCGCCGACTGTGAAATCGTCGAGCGTAGGACTGACGGTCGGCGTTGCGAAGGATCGGCCCGGCGGCAGGGCGGGCGCGCTTCGCGCCTGCGCGGCAAGCTCGGCCAGGACATGGTCAGCGCCTCCCGCCCGTACCCGGTGATCAAGCACGATGACCTCCGTTCCTTCCTGGCTGCGGCCGACGCTGCTGATCCGGAGCGTGCCGTCCGCTTCGGCCTCGGCCTGTGACCGGACCGACAAGGTGTCGCCGCCGAACATGGGCGCTGTCAGGCGGCAACTGTCGATGGCAACCAAGTGGCCGGGACAGTCATTGGCGACGATGTTCAGCGCGACGGACAGAGTGAAGGTGCTGTTCATCAGCGTCCGCCCGAACTCGGCCGTCTTGCCGTACTCGAGGTCGAAGTGCGGGGCGGTGTTCAGGGTCAGGAGCGTGTACCAGCTGTTGTCGACGTCGCTCAGGGTTCGCGACAAGGCGTGCTCGATCTGCCGGGCCGTCATTGCGGGTCCCCGGATGTGCCCGGGGGTGGGAGCATGTCTGGCTGGGTACGCAGGACGGCCAATGCGCGCAGATAGACTGGACGCTCGATCAGCTCTGCGCGGAGCCGGCCCGCCGGCCCGTCCGATGCCTCGAACACGGCGACGATGCGCCTTGCGCGCGCGACCTCGTCGGGACTCGGCAGGAACGCGCTGACGACCGGAGCGACCTGACCGGGGTGTATGACCGGCGTGCCGGAATAGCCGATGTCCCGGGCGCGCGCCGCGGAGGCGCCGAGCGCATCGGCGTCGCCGATCAGGCCCATGGCGCCGTCTGCCAGGCCGAGCGCCGGCTTCCCATGAGCGCGGGCGGCCAGGGAGACCAGCGTCGCCGGGAGGCGCAGGGCCTCCGCGTCGAGCGCGAATCCCGCGTCCGCGACGAAGTCGCCGGCCCCGAACATGAGCCCGTCCACGGCTTCGGCGGCAGCGATCGCGGGGGCAGTGAGCACGCCTTTCGCAGTCTCGATCGTGGCGACCAGGAGCGGCCGTGCGCCGTCCTGCCGCAGCAGCCCCGCGGCCTTCTTGGCCTCGTCCGGTCCCTCGACCTTCGGAAGGAAGACGCCGTCGGGCGAAGCGGCCCGGCACGCCTCGATGTCGTTGGCGTCACCCCGGTTCACGCGGATGAAGACCGGAATGCCCGCCGTGCGGAACGACGCCGTGGCCGGACGGACGGCCGCCCTTGCGGCGGCCTTCTCGTGCACGGGAATGGAGTCCTCAAAGTCGAGGATCACGGCCGGAGGGCTCGCCCTGAGAGCGGAAGCAACGAAACGCTCCCGCATGACGGGCACGAACAGCAAGGCCCGTAGATGGGCCAGGTCCGCCCGGTCAAGACCGGGCCGCGACGGGGCGCCGCCCACCGCTATGCCGCCAAAAGTCCGGCCTGCGCGGCCGAACGGATGTCTGCGCGCAAGCCGTTCCTGCGGCCCGCACGGCAACTGCGGTGACACGACCATCGAAGGAGCATGCGCCCACCCCGTTCTTTTCATGACCGCTCTGGCCAGTTATCGGGGCGGTGTTAGCAGGTCTGCTGCGCGAAACCACGGCGTGTGCCGAATGATCACATATGTGATGAATAGTCCGGGGAGGCGGCCTGGCGTGCAAACTCCGCCTTTATGGAGCGTAGCCTGTCGATGATTGCCGGACGCCATCTGTCGAGCAGGTCGAGGCTGCCGCCGATGCCGACGCCGAGCGGCATGGCTCCAACAGGGGAAGGAACAGTGACCGCGATGGCCCCGTATTCCAGACGCCAATCCCCGAACGTTTCGGCATAGCCTTGCCGCCGTACCTGCTGGATGACCTTGAGGAACGCCGCTTCGCCCACCCGGTGCCGATCAACCGCCGCCTCGGCGTTGCAGCGCCGCGCCCACAGCCGCACGTCGGCGTCGCGTCTCAGGCTGAGAAAGACGCGCCCCAGCGCCGAGCACGTCAGCAGGCGGAGCTGTCCCGACGCGATCATCATGCGCTCCGGCTCGTCCTGGACGAGGATGTATTGCGCCCAGGGGCCGTTCTGGATGCCGATAAAGGCCGACAGGCCGTCGAACTCGTCCCTGAGTGCACCGAGGCGGCGGGACAGCACCTGCGTCTCGGAGAAGCTGTGCCCGATCCAGGCGCCCAGAAGCACAACGCGCAGCGTCGGCAGGTAGGTGCGGGCGGCCGGGTCATAGGCCAGGTAGCCGAGGGTGGCCAGGCTCTTCAGCAACATGCTGGCGCTGGCCTGCGGGATGCCGAGGTCCCGCACGATCTCCCCGACCGCGAGCGGGCGCTGGCGCAGCGAGAACAGCTCCAGCAACGCCAGCGTGCGCTGCGCAGACTTGATCGGGTCCATGGTTTTGCTCATGGCCTTGCTGATGAACCACCCCGAGGCCGGCAGCAAACAACAGTCAGGCGAGCATGGAATGCCGCCTTGGCCTGTCACTGAACATCACGGGAAACCAGGCATGAAGATCGTCGCCATCGGATACGGCTCTCCCGCCGCCATGTTGGGGCAAATCCCCGCCGTCGATCGTCCACCATCGGCAGGCGAGGTCGCGATCGACGTCCGGGCGGCCGGGGTGAACCCGAAGGACACCAAGCTGTATGCGACCGAGAGCTATTCGCGCGCCCGGGACCGCGACACCGAGTTCCCGCTCGATCTCGGGCTGGAGGCCGCGGGCGTGGTGACGGCGGTCGGGCCGCAGGCGGCGGGACCGCTCGGTCCGATAAAAGTGGGGGATGAGGTCATCGCCTACCGCATCGCGGGGGCATACGCGTCCAGGATCGTCGTCCCGTCCTCGTCCGTCGTCCCGAAGCCGGCGCGCCTGGGCTGGGCGGAGGCCGCGTCCCTCATGCTGCCCGGCACGACGGCGTTCCATTGCCTGGCCGCTGTCCTCGCGCGTCCGGGCGATACGATCCTCGTCCACGCTGCGGCGGGCAGCGTCGGGCGCTTCGTGACGCAACTCGCCCGGGTCGCCGGCGCCCAGGTGATCGGGACGGCGTCGGAGAAGGACTTCGACATGCTGCGGGGTTTCGGCGCGACCCCAGTCTCCTACGGCGCGGGTCTTGAGGGCCGCGTCCGAGCCGCCGCGCCGTCCGGCGTGGCGGCAGCCATCGATGCCGCGGGCACGGACGAGGCGATCGATACGTCGCTGGCCCTGGTCGCGGATCGCCAACGGATCGCAACGATCGTCAACCTGGCGCGGGCGCGGCAAGACGGCTTCCAGGCGCTGGGCGGCGAAGCCGGCAACGACGAGGGCATCAGGATACGGGACAACGCGCGTTATGTGCTCGCGGCGCTGGCGCAGTCCGACGCGCTCAAGGTCCGGGTCGATCGGTGCTTTCCGTTATCCGCAGCAAGCGAAGCGCACAAGCTCATGCTTGAAGGTGGAGCGGGGCGGTTGATCCTGGAGCCGTGACCCGGCCGCCTCTGCCGCGAGAAGCGGGTTTGATGACAAGCCCCAGAGCGTGGGTTTGCATTGCGCCGATCACGAGGGTTTCCGGCACGGTAGCAGGGCATGCCGAAAAGGTCGGCTTTCCGGGCCTGTCATCGTGCCGCAACTGTGTTGCGCAACCAGCGTGCCGCTGCCCGCATTGTGCATGACTTCCGGCACGAAACGACATACGGGCACCGCGTTCTCTTCCGTCGCTGCTGCACCCTCGGCAGGTGATACCGCTGCTGCCGGGCCGTTGCTGATCGGCTATGCCGGGACATCCACAGAGGAGCAGCGGCTCGACCTCCAGCGCGATGCCCCCGCGGCGGCCGGGTGCCACCGCACCTTCGAGGACCGCGCGTCCGGCGCACGCGCCGACCGGCCCGGCCTCGCCGCCGCCCTCTCGCATCGCCGCCGTGGCGACATCCTTGTGGTCTGGCGTCTCGACCGGTTGGCTCGCACCACGCACCCGCGCGGGCCTGGCGGCGGC
>CAXTUO010000304.1:0-5187 GCA_964247175.1 uncultured Acetobacteraceae bacterium
GCGGGCCGACGCCGTCGCCGACGCCAAGGCCTTCGCGGCCAAGATGTCGGCGCCTGCGGCCCCGTGGGCTGGCCCCACGACGGGTCCGAAGGCCTCGCCAGGCAAGGCGATCATCTACATCTCGACGGACCAGAACAACGGCGGCGCGCGCGGCGTCGGCGAAAGCCTCAAGGAGGCAGCCGATGCGGTCGGCTGGAAGTATCGCCTGCTCGACGGCCAGGGCTCGGTGTCGGGCCGCACGAGCGCCATGAGCCAGGCGATCGCGTCCAAGCCCGACGTGATCGTGCTCGGCGCCATCGACGCGACCGAGCAGTCGAGCGCGCTTGAGGACGCGGCCAAGCAGGGCATCGTGCTGATCGGCTGGCACGCGGTGGCGCATTCGGGGCCGGAGCCAAAGCTCTCGCTTTTCACCAACATCACGACCGACCCGATCGAGGTCGCCCGCGCCGCGGCGTCGCTTCCATGCGGCGAAACCAACGGCAAGGCCGGGGTCGTGGTCTTCACCGACAGCACCTACGAGATCGCGGTCAAGAAGGCCCGGGCCATGGAGGCGCTGATCAAGCAATGCGGCGACAGCAAGGTACTTGACTTCATCGACACGCCGCTCGCCGAATCCTCGGCGCGCATGCCGCAGCTGACGACCTCGCTTCTGCAGAAGTACGGCAAGAGCTGGACGCATTCGCTCAGCATCAACGACCTCACCTTCGACTTCATGGCGCCGTCGCTCGGATCGGCCGGCATCGAGGGCGACGGGGCGCCGCTCGCCGTCTCGGCCGGCGACGGCAGCGGCGCCGCGTTCCAGCGCATCCGGCAGAAGGAATACCAGGAAGCCACCGTCGCCGAGCCGCTGCGGCTCCATGGCTGGCAGATCCTGGACGAGGCGAACCGCGCGCTCAACAAGCAGAAAGACAGCGGCTTCGTGGCGCCCGCCCACCTCTTCACGGCCGCCAACATCGGCTCGGATGGGGGGCCGAAGGACAACTACGACCCGGACAACAACTACACCGCCATCTACAAGAAGATTTGGGCCGGCCAGTAGCCACGGCGCAGCCGGCCACGCCCGCCGGACCCGAACGCAACCGCGACCACCTCCGTTCGAAGTTTGGATCAGCCATGTCACAGGACCTGCCAAAGCCCGATTACGCCCGCAATCTCAAGCTGATCGGCTATTCCGACCAGGACGGCCGATCGGACGGCGTCCAGCTCATGGTCAACAAGGGCCACGCCATCACGGGCCACATGTTCTCGAAGGGGTTCAGCGTCATCGACGTGCGCGATCCGCGGAACCCCAAGGCCGTGAACTACATCCCGGCGCCGCCGAACACCTGGAACATCCACCTGCAAACGTTCGGCGACCTGCTCCTCGTCATCAACGCCAAGGACATGTTCGCCTCGGCCGAGTTCCAGGACGAGAAGAACTACTACACGGGCGCGCTCGGCGAGAAGGTGGGCACGAGCTCGAACGCGCCCGCGGCCCGGGACTGGACGGCCGGCATGGCGGTTTACGACATCGCCGATCCCGCCCAGCCGCGCCAGATCGGCTTCATGCCTGTCGCGGGCGGCGGCATCCACCGCATCTGGTACGTCGGGGGGCGCTGGGCCTACGTGTCGGCCCTGCTCGACGGGTTCACGGACTACATCTTCATGACGGTGGACATGTCCGACCCGGCCAACCCGCGCGAGGGCGGCCGCGTCTGGCTCCCCGGCATGAACACCGCCGCCGGCGAGAAGCCGTCCTGGCCTGCCAACAAGCGCTTCGGCCTGCACCACGCCACCGTCAGCGGCACGACGGCCTATGGCGCCTGGCGCGATGCGGGCCTCGTGCTCATGGACGTGGCAGACCCGGCCGCGCCGAAGCTCAAGCTGCATCACAACTGGTCGCCGCCCTTCAACGGCGGCACCCACAACTGCCTGCACCTGCCCGACCGGGACCTGCTGGTGGTGGCCGACGAAGCCGTGCTCGACGACTACGAGGACGGCTTCAAGCCCATCTGGCTGTTCGACGTCCGCGATCCGATGAAGCCCATCAGCATCTCGACCTGCCCCGAGCCGAATGACGCCGACTACCGCCGCAAGGGTGGTCATTTCGGGCCGCACAACATCTACGAGAACCGGCCGGATGGCTTGGTCAGCGACCAGCGGCTTTTCGCCACGCAGCAGAACGCGGGCATCCGGGTGTACGACATCGCCAACGCGTTCCGGCCGGAGGAGATCGCCGCCTTTGTGCCCCCGCAGCCTGCCCGGCTGATGGACCACCGTCCGAACCGGTCGCGGGTCATCCAGTCCTGCGACGTCTTCGTCGATAAGGAGGGGCTGATCTACAGCAACGACTACAACGGCGGGCTCTACATCCTGGAGATGACGGCCTGATCCTGGCGGCCGCTGGATTGACTGCCTTTTCTCGGCCCGTGGCCGCCCGCACCGGCCAACACGGCCGCCGAACTCAAGCGAGCGGTCCGACAACCGATTCCAACGCCTGCCAGGGGTCGGCGCCGAACTTCTCGCGCCAGGACCTGTAGAACCCGGCCTTTGCCAGCGCGTCCCGGAACGCCGCCTTGTCCACGGACGTGAAGACCAGGCCTTTGGCAGTCAACTGCGCTTTCAGGGCCGCGTCCAAGTGCGCCACGTCGCCTCGCTGCTCGACGGCGGCGCGGTCGAACTCGCGCCGCACGGCCTCCTGCAGGTCCGCCGGCAGCTGCGCGAACGAGCGCCGGTTGCCGAGCAGCCAGAACGGGTCCCAGATATGGCTGGTTTCGGCCACGTATTTCTGCACCTCGTACAGCTTTCCCGACTCGATCGCGACAAGGCCGTTTTCCTGCCCGTCCACCAGGTGGGTCTGCAAGGCGGTGTACAGCTCGTTGAAGTTGATCGACGTGGGGCTGGCGCCGAACGCGGTGAACAGCGACGTGAAGATCGGGGAAACCGGCACCCGGATGCGGTAGCCTTTCAGGTCGTCCGGCGAGGCGATCGCCTTCGAGGCCGACGTGATCTGCCGGATGCCATTGTCGGCGGCCTTGGCGACCACGACCACGCCGGCCCTCTCGATCTGGGCGCGCACGAACCGCCCCAGCGCGCCGTCCATGCCCGGCCAGATCTGGTCGTAGCCGGCAAAGGCGAAGCCGATGTTGGTGATGGCCGCGACGGGCACAAGGGTGGACAGGACGGACCCGGCGATGTTCAGGAAGTCGATGCCGCCGCTCCGGATCTGCGACAGCAGGTCGGTGTCGGAGCCAAGCTGGCTTGCCGGGAAGAACCGGATGTCGAGCCGCCCGCCCGTCGTGTCCTTGATGCGCCCGAGCGCCTGCTCCAGCCGCACGTTGATCGGCTGGCTCAGCGTTTGGCCGGTCGCGAGCTTCAAGGTGAACTCGGCCGCACCCGCGGGCCGGGTGCCGATGGCGACGAGCGGCAGGGCGGCGAGGACCGCCCGGCGGCGGATATCCCGGCTGACGGTCACACGGGCGCAACGCATCGGTTTCCCCCATCGCTCCCGAGGGCGTGCCGGGGACATTCGAGGTCCAGGCTTGCCGTCCAACGGGCTCCATCCCGGCGGGTGCTCACAGCCCGTGCCATGAAGCATGCCGCCCCCATGAAAGCGTAAGGAGGGCGACGTTGAAGCACAATGCAGTTTAAGTGACCGATTGCTTAGCGCGACTGAACGGTGCGGCGCCGGCCGCCCATTGCGCCGCGGGCCAGGCACCGCGCGTCAGGTGGGTTGTTTAGCGGTCCTAACGGCTGCACCGTATTTTCTAAATTGCTCTAACGGGTCAGCTCCGCAATTCTTTGCCCACAAGCGGGCCGCAAGCGGCCGTGGGAGCATGGGACATGAACCTTTCGTCACTGCTTTTGGGTCGCGCCGCGAAGGGGCGGCCCGTTCGCGTCGGCCTGATCGGCGCCGGCAAGTTCGGCTCCATGGTGCTGTCGCAGGCGCAAAGGATCGAGGGGCTGCACATGGTGGCGGTGGCCGACCTTTCCGTGTCGCGCGCCCGGGCTTCGATGGAGCGCGTCGGCTGGGCCGAGGAGCAATACGCCGCCCGCAGCGCCGGCGAGGCGGTCAGGAACGGCACGACGTTCGTCACCGACGACGTGGGCGCCATGCTGTCCTGCCCGGAGATCGACTGCGTCATCGAGGCGACCGGCCACCCGATCGCCGGGGCCCGCCACGCGCTCGCCTGCATCGAGCACGGCAAGCACATCGTGATGGTCAACGTCGAGGCCGACGTGATGGTGGGGCCGATCCTGGCGGAGAAGGCGCGCGCCCGCGGCCTCATCTACTCCATGGCGTATGGCGACCAGCCCGCGCTGATCTGCGAGCTGGTGGATTGGGTCCGCTCCTGCGGGTTCGAGCTGACGGCCGCCGGCAAGGGCATGAACTTTGAGCCGCGCTACCGCTATTCCACGCCGGACACGGTTTGGGGCTTCTTCGGATGGAGCGAGGAGGAGGTCGCAAAGGGCGACTTCAACCCCAAGATGTACAACTCCTTCACGGACGGCACCAAGGCGGCCATCGAGATGGCGGCGGTCGCCAACGGCACCGGCCTCGACTGCCCCGACGACGGCCTCGCCTTCCCGCCCGCCGGGCTGCACGACCTCGCCCGCGTGTTCCGCCCGGCGGCCGATGGCGGGCGCATGGCGCGGTCCGGCCTGGTCGAGATCGCCGCGAGCCAGGAGCCGGACGGGCGCGAGGTGGCGAACAACATCCGCTACGGCGTGTTCGTCACCTTCAAGGCGCACAACGAATACACAAGGGCCTGCTTCAAGCAGTACGGCCTGCTGACCGACCCTTCCGGCTGGTATGCCTCCATGTGGCGCCCGTTCCACATCATCGGCCTGGAAACCTCGGTCAGCGTGCTGTCCGCCGTTTTGCGCGGGGAAGCGACCGGGTCCGCCAAGGAGTTCCGGGGCGACGCCGTCGCCACGGCCAAGCGCGACATGCAGCCGGGCGAAATCCTCGACGGCGAGGGCGGCTTCGCGGTGTGGGCCAACGCCATCCCGGCGAGCCGGAGCCTGCAATTGCGGGCCTTGCCGATGGGACTCGCCCAGAACGTCAAGCTGAAGCGGCCGGTCAGGAAGGACCAGGTCGTCAGCTACGACGACGTCGAGCTGGTGGAGGACCGCGATGTCGTGGCCCTGCGCCGCGAGATGGAGGACCGCTTCCGTCCCGCGCGAAACGCTGCGGCGGAGTGATGG
>CAXTUO010000305.1:0-2705 GCA_964247175.1 uncultured Acetobacteraceae bacterium
CCCGGGCGATGAACATGTGCTCCTTGTAGTTGTCCCAATGCCCGCTCGCTTCCCACAGCCGGCGGTCCACCAGCTGCGGCGTCCGCACCTCCTGGTAGCCGGCCGCAGCCAGCCGGCGGCGGATGTAGTTCTCCGCCGTCCGGTACAGCGTCCAGCCCTTGGGATGCCAGAACACGCTGCCCGTCGCCTCTTCCTGGATGTGGAACAGGTCCATCTCCCGGCCGATGCGGCGGTGGTCGCGGCGCTCCGCTTCCTCAAGCTGGTGCAGGTAAGCGTCCAGCTCTTTCTGATCGCGCCAAGCGGTGCCGTAGATGCGGCTCAGCATGGCGTTGCGGTGGTCGCCGCGCCAATAGGCGCCCGCGACCTTCATCAGCTTGAACGCCGTGCCCACGTCCCCCGTGCCGCGCATGTGCGGGCCGCGGCACAGGTCGATCCAGTCGCCCTGCTTGTACAGCGTGATGGTCTCGCCCGCCGGCAGGTCGCGGATCAGCTCGGCCTTGTATGCTTCCCCACGGGCGCCGAAGAACCGCATCGCCTCCTCGCGGTCCCACACCTGGCGCTCGAACGGGGCATTGCGGGCCACGATCTCCCGCATCCGCGCCTCGATGGCGGCGAAGTCGTCCGGGGTGAACGGCTCGTTGCGGGCGAAGTCGTAGTAGAAGCCGTGTTCGATAGCGGGGCCGATGGTGACCTGCGTGCCGGGATATAAGCCCTGCACCGCCTCCGCCAGCACATGCGCGGCGTCATGACGGATCATGCCGAGCGCCTCCGGGTCGCGCCGGGTCACGAACACGACGGCGGCATCCCCCTCGATCACGCGGGACAGGTCGGAAAGCTGGCCGTCCACCTTCATGGCGAGCGCCGCGCGGGCCAGGCCGGGGCCGATGGCGGCCGCGACCTCGGTGCCGGTCACCGGTGCGTCGAAGCGGCGAACCGAGCCGTCGGGCAGGGTGATGGCAGGCATGGCGCGGGCCTCTTATGAACGGACTGGATGCTTCCTATGGCCTTCGCCCGGCACCGCCGCAACCCCGGGCCGCGCGTGTCAGGCCAGCAACTCCCGATACACGTCCAAGGTGGCGGCCTGCATCGCGGCGGTGGTGTAGTGCGCCAAGACGCTTGCCCGTGCCCGCGCGCCCATCGCCCGGCGGTCACAGGGCTGCATGGCCAACGCCTGGTCCAACGCCGCCGCCAGCGCGCCCGCATCGCCCGGCGGCACGCGCCATCCCGTGACTCCTTGCTCGACGGTTTCCGCGGCGCCGCCGTGGTCGGTCGCGATCACCGGGCGTTCCATCGCCTGCGCCTCGATCACGGCGCGGCCGAAGCCCTCGGGTTCGAGCGAGGCGCTGACGACCACGTCGGCCAAGGCGAGCGCGGCCGGCATGTCGTCGCAATGGCCGGCCAGGCGCAAGCGGTCCGCCACTCCGAGCGCCTGTGCCTGCGCTTCCAGTTGCCTGGCGAAGGATGCACGGCCTTGCGCCGCGCCGACCAGGACGCAGCACGCATCCGTGCGGGCGAGCCGGGCCACCGCGTCAATCAGCACGGCCGCCCCCTTCCAACGAGTGAGGCGCGCGGGCAGCATCACGACTGGGGCACCCTCCGGCACCCGCCAGGCTGCGGCAAGCCGGGCGACCCGCGGGCGGGTGACGTGCCCGGGGTTGAACAGCGCGGGATCGACGCCGCGCGGGATGATACGGATGCGGGACGGCTCGACGCCATGCCGTGCGGCAACCAGCGCCGCCACATAGCGGCTGGCGGTGATCACCCGGTCGCCCTTGGCCATGACAGCGTTGTAGCGCCGCTTGCCGGGCATCCCTTCATTGTAAACGCCGTGGTACGTGGTCACGAACCGGGCGCCCGTGCGGCGGGCCGCGAGCAAGGCGGACCAGGCGGGTGCGCGGGACCGGGCGTGGACGATGACGACGCCCTCGGTTTGGATCAGGTGGCGGAGGCGGCCGGCATTGCGCCAGATCGTCGCCGGGTTCTTGCTCGCCAGCGGCAGCCGGACGTGCCGCCCGCCGGCCCGCTCCACTGCGGCCACCAGCCGGCCGCCCTCGCTCGCCACCAGCGCGGCGCCGCCGGCAGCGGCGATAGCCTGGGCCATCTCCACGGTGCCTCGCTCCACGCCGCCGGTTTCAAGAGAGGGGAGCACTTGCAGCACGGCGGCGCCGGGTGGAAGGACGGGCATGGGGGCGATATAACACGCGGTGGGCTGGGAGGTGGTGCATGCAGCAGGCTGGCGAAACGGACCGGGGCGATGGCGTGGCGCTGGCCTGGGTGCGGACGCCCGGGCGTGGGCCGACAACCGTGTTCCTGCCGGGCTACAGGAGCGACATGACGGGCGCGAAGGCGATGCTGACCGAGGCGTTCTGCGCCGAACACGGGACCGCGTGCCTGCGGTTGGACTATTCCGGCCATGGCGCCAGCGGCGGCGCGTTCACCTTCGGCACGATCGGGCGCTGGACGGATGACGCGCTGCTGCTGATCGACCGCCTGACCGAGGGGCCGCTGGTCCTGGTGGGATCGAGCATGGGCGGCTGGATCGCCCTGTTGGCGGCGCTCGCCCGGCCGGGGCGCGTGGCCGGGCTGATCGGGATCGCGGCCGCGCCGGATTTCACCGAAGACCTGATGTGGCAATCCATGATGCCAAACGAGCGCGCACAACTGGAGCGTGACGGCGTGCTGCACGTTCCCAGCCAATACGGCGA
>CAXTUO010000305.1:2715-5180 GCA_964247175.1 uncultured Acetobacteraceae bacterium
GGCAGCAGGACCCGGACGTGCCGTGGCAGACGGCGCTGCGCCTGGCGGAACGGCTGGAGTCCGACGACGTACAGGCAACGCTGATCAAGGACGGCGACCACCGGCTGTCCCGCCCGTCCGACCTGGCGCTACTGAGGCGGGCGCTCGGCGGCCTCCTGCTGCAGGATGGCGCGTAGCCCTTCCCGGTAGGTCGGGTATTGCCAGCGCAGCCCGAGCTGCGCCTGCGTTTTCTCGCTGCGGACCCGGCGGTTCTCGTTCCAGAAGCTGCGCCCCATCGCGCTCATGCCGCCCACGGCTTCGGCAAAGGGGACCAGCGGCGGCGGCGCCATGCCCAGCAAGCCTGCAGCCTCGGCGGTCACGTCCGCGCTGGCCGCCGGCTCGTCATCGGCCAGGTTCAGCACGCGCGGACCCGGCGCGCGCGTCTGCTGCATGGCGGCAACTACGGCGGCGGCGATGTCGTCGCGGTGGATGCGGCCGAACAAGTGGCCGGGCTTCAGCACGCGCCGCGCTTGCCCGCTGCGCAGGTCGTCGAACGCCGATCGGCCGGGGCCGTAGATGCCGGCCACCCGGAACAGGTCAACCGGGCGGCCCGGCAGCGCCGCGACCCAGGCCCGCTCCGCCTCGACCCGGCGCTGCGCCCGCGGCACCGTGGGCGCCGCCGGCGTGTCCTCGTCCACCCAGCCGCCATCACGGTCGCCGTAAACGCCGGTGGTGGACAGGTAGCCAGCCCAGCGCAGCCGCGGGCTCGCGCGGATCGCGTCGCCGTAGCGGGCCAGCGCCGGGTCGCCGTGCTCGTCCGGAGCGGCCGTTTGCAGGATATGCGTGGCCTCGGACAGCGGCGCCGCGGCTTCAGCAAAGTCCACCAGGTCAACACCTGGAGGGGCCGAGCGGCTGGACGGGTCCCGGCTTGTTGCAGTCACCCGCCAGCCCAGCGCCGCCGCGCCTCCGGCAACCGCCGTTCCCGTATAGCCCAGCCCGAACAGGATCAGATTTGCTTCAACCATCCCGTATCCTAACTGGTTTGCCCAGGCGCGCGAGCCGGGGTATGTTTACGGCAGGATGAATAAGCGGATTGCGTTTGTCGGCGGCGGGATTTTGGCCACGTTGGCCGCAATGGGCTGCGGTCTGAACCGCGATCACAGGTTCATCCCAGCGAGCAAGGCAGAAAACCTGCCGCAGGCGGCCAAGCAGGATTCGCCGCGTATCGCGCAGGGTGAAGAGTACGACCGCTGTCTTGGCCTGCTGAGTGCCGATCCGCGGGGAGCGTATGCTTTCGCCGACGCTTGGGAAGCCACTGGAGGCGGAGACGGCGCCACGCATTGCCGCGCGCTGGCCGAGATCACCATGGGCGCCCCGGAAAAAGGCGCGGACATGATGGAGAAGCTGGCCAATGGCAGCCAAGCACAGGCGGCTGCCCGGGCCAGCATCTATGGGCAAGCAGGCCAGGCTTGGCTGATGGCCGGAGAACCCGGGAGGGCACTCGGCGCGGCGACGCTTGCGCTGTCGCTGACCCCTGATGACCCTGGCTTGCTGATCGACCGGTCTATCGCTTCGGCCAGCCTTGAGCGATACGATGACGCGGTGGATGATTTGACCCGTGCCCTCGACCTCGATCCGCGCCGGGCCGATGCGTTGGTGTTCCGTGGCGCGGCTTGGCGGCATCTGAACCAGATGGGGTTGGCGCAGGACGACATCGACCGCGCCTTCGCCGTGGACCCGGAGAACGCTGACATGCTGCTGGAGCGCGGGATACTGCGCCAGCGCCGGGGCGACCGCGAGGGTGCCCGGCGGGATTGGGAGCACGCCATCGCTCTGGCGCCCAACAATGCGACGGGTGACCTGGCGCAACAGAACCTGGCCTTGCTTGAAGCAGGGCCAAGCCGGCGCTAGTAACCCACCCTATCAGGCTCGGCTGTTTGCACCAGGCTTCAGGAGAGACGACGTTTATGAGTGGCTTCAAGGGCAGCAAGTTCACCGACCGTGCCGAGGCTGCTGCGGCAGCCAAGAAAGCGATGCTTGAGAAGTTTCGCGCCAAGCCGGCCCCGGACGATCCAGCAGTGTTGGCGCGCGCCGCGGAACGCAAGGCGATTGCCGAGGCGCGGGAAGTCCGTGCAGAGGAGCGCAGGCGGCTTCGAGAGATCGAGGAAGCGCGTCGCATCGCAGAGGATCAGGCGCGTCTCGCTGAGTTGGCGGCGCAAGCTGCGGCAGAAGCGCAACGCAAGGCCGAGCAGGCGGCACGGGACGAAGAAATCAAGGCTCAACGTAAAGCCGAACGGGATGCGCGCTATGCAGCGCGCAAAGCACGGCGGTAAAGTTGAGTTTCAGTGGCGCTGTAAGCCAGCGCGATACATGAACAACTTGCGGCATTGATATGCCGCATCATTTCCGGGCTTCATCTTCCGGTATTTATAGGATTGCGGGGACAGGATTTGAACCTGTGACCTTCAGGTTATGAGCCTGACGAG
>CAXTUO010000306.1:0-2602 GCA_964247175.1 uncultured Acetobacteraceae bacterium
GCGACGACGCCAAGGCCGCGCAATGGCTGCGCCGGGCCGCGGACGGCGTGGTGAATGCGCAGTATTGGTATGGGCGCATGTTGGCGGAAGGCCGGGGCGTGGACGCCGACCTGCATGAGGGCCGGGCCTGGATGCAGCGCGCGGCCGACGTCGGCATGGTCGATGCCCAGGTGGCCGTGGCTGAGATGATGGTGAACGGGAAAGGCGGGCCGCGCGACCACCCCGCGGCGTTTAAGCTGTTCCAGGCAGCCGCCGAAAAGGGCCATGTCGGCGCACAGTTCGCCATGGGCGCAATGCTGGGCGGCGGCCATGACATCCCGATCGACCGGGTCGCGGCCCAGGGATGGTACGCCAAGGCGGCGGGAAAGGGTCATCCCTACGCAGTGCTGATGCTCGGCCGCTACCTCGCCCGCGGCACGGCGGGGCAGACCGATTTGGCCCAGGCGCGTGTCCTGTTTGAGCATGCGCGCAAGGCTGGCATCGCTGAGGCGGAGAAAGACTTGGCGGCGTTGCCGCCGGCGCTCGTCTCCAGCGAGCCTGCGCCGCAGTGGCAAGAGCAGGCCGTCGCCGCTCACTGAACGGCCGTCCAAGGGCCAGATTCCAGGAAGGCCCTGTAACACGTGAGCAACGACCCGCCATCAGACGGCCAGGACCGGGCAGAGGCGCATCGCCGGCAAACGTCCGACCAGCAATGGCAGGACTTGGCCCAATCCGCCTGGAACCGAAGCCGGGCTGCCGTAGCGGCCAGCAACCCGGCCGAGGCGCTGCGCTGGCTGCAGCGCGCTCATCGCTTGTTGCCGGATGACGGCACCGTCGCGTTGGCGTTGGCCGGTGCCCTGATGCAAGCCGGCAATCTATCCGAGGCGGCCAGCTTGTTTGAGGACGTCGGCCGCCGGTATGCGCTGTCCGAGACATGGGCCGGCCTGGCGGCCTGCGCACGGTTGCTGGGGGACACCGAACGCTCCGTCCGGGCCACCGCCGCGGCGCTCCGCACCAGCGTGCCCACGGCGACACTTCAGGCACTGGCGGCGGCGGTGGCCCGCACCGCGGGATTGCCGGGATGGTGCGGGCTGGACGGCGACGGCCGGGTGCATGTGGGCCTGGCCCGCAAGGTTCAACTCAGGCTTGATGGCGCAGTGGTGCGGCCGGCGTGGTCCGGCAACAAGGCCAAGTTGCCCGCAGGATGGCGCGCTGCCAACGTGTTGGACGTGGACTGCGAAGGCACGCCCTGTCTGGGCAGCCCGCTCGGCGTCGCCGCCATCATCGCGGTAGAGGGGGTCGTGGAGGCCCGGGACTGCGGCCTGCAAGGCTGGGCCTGGCATCCCGCCGATCCGGAGCGTGATCCGGTGCTTACCATCGGAGGCCGCGCCGTTACGGCATCGGCGCCTGCGACCGACGTGGCCCTTGACCGGCCGCTGGCGCGTCCCCGGCGCTTCACGCTGCCAGCCGAGGCCATTGCGCAGGACGGTGCGACATCCGTGCTCACCCCGGCCGGACGGCACCTTGTCGGCAGCCCCATCGACCCGGGCATGGAAGCCCGCACGGCCGCGGCCCTCGCCCGGGCCGTGCAGTGTCCCACGGCGGCTCCACCCCATGCCCCCATCCTGGCCGACGCCCCCGTGCCACGGGTCGTTCGGCCCGCTGCACGTCCGCGCCCGGTCGATGTGGTGGTGCCCGCCTACCGCGGCCGGGCACAGACCTTGGCGTGCCTCGACTCGGTGCTGGCGACGGTTCCGCGCGGCACCCGGGTTTGGGTGATCGACGACGCCTCGCCCGAGCCTGACCTCGTGGCGGCGCTTGAGGCGCTCGCAAGGCGGAAGCGCATCAGCCTGGTTCGGTTGCCGGAAAACCGCGGCTTTCCCGCCGCGGCGAATGCCGGGCTGCGGGCTTGCGCGCCACGGGATGCCGTGCTGCTGAACAGCGACACGCTGGTGCCGCCGGGCTGGCTCGACCGGCTGCGGGCGGCCGCGTATGCCGCGCCCGACATCGGCACGGTGACGCCGCTGTCGAACGACGCCACGATCCTGAGCTATCCGGACCGGGACGGCGGCAATCCGATCCCGGACCTGGCCGCCACCGCCGCTACGGACGCCCTGGTGCAGCAGGCCAACGCCGATGCGGTGGCCGATATCCCGACCGGCGTCGGGTTTTGCCTGTACCTGCGGCGGGATTGCCTGGAAGAGACTGGGCTGTTCCGCGAGGACTGCTTCGCCCAGGGCTACGGCGAGGAGAACGACCTCTGCCTGCGTGCCCGGCATCTCGGGTGGCGCAGCGTGGCGGCCCTCGGCGTATTCGTGGCCCATGTCGGCGGGCAATCGTTCGGGGCGGCGCGACACCATCTGATCCGGCGCAACCTCGTCGTGCTGAACCGGCTGCATCCTGGGTACGACGCGCTGATCGCGGCCCACATCGCCGCCGATCCGCTGGCGCCCGCCCGGCGCCGCATCGACGCCCTGCGCTGGGCAGCCGGGCGATCCCGTGCAGGGGCAGTGGTCCTGGTCACGCATGGCGGTGGCGGCGGCGTGGACCGCGTGGTGACGGAGCGCAGCGCCGCGCACATGGAGGCCGGGCTGCGCCCCATCGTGCTGCGCCCCGGCGCACC
>CAXTUO010000306.1:2612-5170 GCA_964247175.1 uncultured Acetobacteraceae bacterium
GGGGCGGAACACCTGCCGGGTCGAGACCATGGGCGTCCCGTATCCCAACCTGATTTACGCGGTCCCAGGCGAGTTGCCTGAGCTTGCAAAGCTGCTGCGCCCTGACCGGACACGCCACCTGGAGCTGCACCACCTGCTGGGCCACAACCACGCGGTGCTCGGGCTGCGTCACCTGCTTCGCCTGCCGGTCGATCTGTTCGTGCACGACTACGCCTGGTTCTGCCCGCGCATCGCGTTGGTCAGCACCGGCCGGCGCTACTGCGGGGAACCCGACGTTGCGGGATGCGAGGCCTGCATCGCCGA
The DNA here is from genome assembly GCA_964247175.1 of uncultured Acetobacteraceae bacterium. GTDB lineage: Bacteria > Pseudomonadota > Alphaproteobacteria > Acetobacterales > Acetobacteraceae > CAHJXG01. The sequence continues at coordinate 2,916 of CAXTUO010000306.1, forward strand.
TCTCGGCAGCAAGCTGCATGAGGACATCGCGGTGCCTGCGCTCTTGGCGCGCTCGGCCACCGAGCTGGCGTCCGCCCGCCAGGTCATCGCCCCTTCCGCGGATACGGCGGCGCGCATCCGGCGGCACTTTCCCGACACGGCACCCATCGTGCGGGGCTTGGAAGGCGATGGCGCCCGGCCAGCCGCGCCCATGCCGTCCGGCGCCATCCGCCGGGTCTGCGTGGTCGGGGCCATCGGGTTGGAAAAGGGCTACGAGGTCCTGCTCGCCTGCGCGCGGGATGCCCGGGCGCGGTCGCTGCCCCTCGAGTTCGTGGTCGTGGGCTACACCGCCGACGACAAGCGGATGTTGGAGGCCGGCCCGGTGTTCATCACCGGCAAGTATGCCGAGGCCGACGCGACCGCCTTGATCCAGGCGCAGGCGGCGCACCTTGCCTTCCTGCCCTCGGTGTGGCCGGAAACCTGGTGCTTCGCGTTGAGCCGCGCTTGGGAGGCCGGGTTGGCGGTCGCGGCCTTCGACTTGGGTGCGCAGGCCGAGCGAATCCGCCGCACCGGCCGCGGCTGGCTGCTGCCGCTTGGCTTGCCGGCCCGGTCAGTGAACGATGCGCTGCTGAAACTGCAGCCGACCACCTCGGATTCCGTGTTTCGTCCCGCATCGTCACAACCATGGCTTGCACCCGCGTTCGCGTCATCGTTATCCTCATGAACCCTGCGAATCCGCGCCCACCGGCGACGAGCATGAGAGAAACCGATGTCCAGCACCGCTGCATCCCAGATGATCACCGAACTCAAGGTATCCGCACATTTGATGACGCTGGACGCCGGGCTGTTCTGCGTCTTCAACAGCCCCGGCGCGCCGCCGCCTGACGCGGCGACGGGCCTGCCCGGCGTGCGCCTGTCGGCAGCGCCGGCGCCGGCTGGCTCGGGCGGAACCGTGGACATCAGCGGCTTCAACCCCGGCGGCTGGCTGGGCGGCGGCAACGGGGCGGCCTTGGTCCGGGTGACCGGCGGCGCCGCGCCGGTGCTTGTGACGATCTACCAGGACCCGTCCGGCCAGCAGGACGCCCCGAAGCTGCAAGTGATCCGCCTGACCGAAGCAAGCGCAGAAAGCCCGGCGGCGGCGACGGCGCGGCCTGCCGATCCCGCGCCGGACCGCACGGAGCCGCCCGTGCAAGGCAAGGACATCGAGGTGGCTGCCCACATCTACGGGCGTGGCGACGTCGCCGGCCGGCTCGGGCGCTGGATGGGCGAGCGCGGCAGCAAACGCTGGATCGAGGGCTTCGGCTTGATCCCGAGCGCCGGGGTGGCCGCGTCCGACATCGAGTATCAGGCGGTGCTGGGCCGCAACTGGCAGTCGCCCTGGTCCGAAGGCGGGCAGTTCTGCGGCAGCCGCGGCATGTCGCTGCCCATTCTGGGCCTGCGGGTCCGGTTGCGGGGCGCCGCGGCCAAGACCCATAAGCTGTCAGTCGCAGCCTCCTTCGTGGACGGGACCCAGGTCGGCCCCGTGTCGGACGGGGAGGTTTGCGAGGCGCCCAGCCTTTCGCCTTTGGAAGCGTTCCAGGTCATGCTGGAGCCTTTGAAGCAGGCGCAAGGTGCCCCGGCCTCCAACAGCCCGGCGCGGCCCGCGGCCACACCGAAGCGCGGCCGGGCGGCAGCCGTCGTCAAGAAGGTGCGGCAAGAAGCGCCGGAACCGCCGAAGGCTAAGAAAGGCGCTGCAAAACCCGCTCGGAAGGCCGCCATCGCCATGCCGGACATGCCGGCCATTTCACCCAAGGCTGCCGCCAAGCGAACCCCGGCCCCGACCCGCCGCCGCTGACCCACGCTTCCCGCCTTGCGCTTCCTGTTCGTTCACCAGAACTTTCCTGGTCAGTTCCTGCACATCCTGCGGCATTTGGCGGCAACGGGTCAGCATGAGCTGATCTTCATCACCCAGGAGAACGCCAACTTCATCGCCGGCGTCCGCAAGGCGACCTATCGCGGCCCCGGCGAACTCAATCCTGCCACCCACCGCGACGCGCAGGAGTTCGACCACGCGGTGGCCCGCGCGCAATGCGTCGCGCAGGTCGCGACAAACCTCAAGGCGCTGGGCTTTCAGCCCGACATCATCATCGGGCATCACGGCTGGGGGGAGATGCTGAACCTCGGCGACGTATGGCCCGGCGTTCCCTGCCTGGGCTATTATGAATTCTACTACAACGTCAAAGACTTCGACGTTAACTTTGACCCGGAGTTCCAGACGCCGTGCGAGGGGCTGTCAC
>CAXTUO010000307.1:0-5163 GCA_964247175.1 uncultured Acetobacteraceae bacterium
CCCGTCCCGGCCGTACTTGCCGCTGAGCAGCCCGCCGGCCAGTGGACTCCAGACCATGAGGCCGACCGTCTCGCTGCGCAGCATGGGCACGATCTCGCGCTCCAGGTCGCGCCCGGCCAGGGTGTAGTAGGCTTGCAGGCTTTCGAAGCGCGCGAGGCCTTGGCGCTCGGCGATGCCCAGCGCCTTCATGATCTGCCAAGCCGCCCAGTTGGACACGCCGACGTAGCGGACATGGCCGTGCTTCACGAGGGTGTCGAGCGCGCCCATCGTCTCCTCGATGGGGGTCGCCGGGTCGAAGCCGTGAATCTGGTAAAGGTCGATGTGGTCGAGCTGCAGGCGCTTGAGGCTGGCCTTGCAAGCGTCGAGGACGTGCAGGCGCGAGTTGCCGCGGGAGTTCGGGCCGGGTCCGGTCGGGCCGTAGCACTTGGTGGCGACCACGACGTTCTCGCGCGGCACCTGGAGGTTGCGCAGCGCCTGGCCGGTGATCTGCTCGGACAGGCCATCCGAGTACACGTCGGCGGTGTCGATGAAGTTGATGCCGGCGTCCAACGCGCGGCCGACCAGGCGCTCTGCGTCGGTTTGGTCGAGGGTGCCGATCTTGCTCCACACCTCGCCGCTGCCGCCGAAGGTCATGGTGCCCAGGCAGAGTTCCGAAACGAAAAGGCCGGTCCGGCCGAGCTTGTTCATGCGCATGGCTGTCGTCTCCTTGGCGCCGTCAGGCGCTCTCCTTGCACCAACGCGCGACCTCCGCATGGGTCGCGAACCAGCATTCGCCGCGCGCCTTGGCATGGGCGATCAGCTTCTCCAGCACTGGCATCCGCGAGCGGTGGCCGGAGATGTGCGGATGGAGCGTCAGCAGGAACAGGCCCCGCTCCTCCCACGCCGCGTCGAACTCGGCGGTGAAGATTTCCAGCACGGAGGACGGCGGCGTGTAGGGGCGGAGCGCGCTGAAGCGGACAAAGTTGTAGTACACGGCGTCGTCCCTGATCCACTCGGGCGGCAGCTCCACCACCCCGGTCGGCTCGCCGTCCGCCACCAGCTCGTACGGGTCGTCGTCGGCCATCAGCGAGCTGTCGTACAGCAGGCCCAGCTCGCGGATGATGGCCATGGTATCGACCGAGAAGTCCCAGCTCGCGGTCCGCATGCCCACCGGGCGCTGGCCCGCGATCCGTTCCAGCGTGTCGGCGGCGCGGAAGGTCAGGTCCCGCTCGACGCCCGGCGGCAGGGTCGTGTTGGCCTCGTGAATCCAGGAATGGATGCCGATCTCGTGCCCCTCCGCGGCGACGCCGCGCACCTCGTCCGGGTAGAGCAGGGCGGACACGGCAGGGTAGAAGAAGCTGGCCGGGACCGCCTCGCGGGCGAGCAGGCGGAGGATGCGGGGCATGGCCTGGCGGTTGCCGTACTGGCCCTGGCTGATCCGCATCGGGCTTTCGTCGCCGTCGCGCAGCGGGATGGTGTCGTGGTCCGCGTCGAAGGAGATGGCGACGGCGCAGCGCGCGCCGCCGGGCCAGGACTTGGGTGCGAGGCTGCGCCCGGCGCGGGCGCGTCCGGTGATGCGGCGCCAGGTGTCCTCGGGCCACTGCCAGGGTTCGCCGTCAGGGTGCTTGGGTCCGGTCATGGTGCCAACCTCATGCTGCCTGCCGCGGGCCAAGGAGGGCTTGTGCGGCGTGGAGGGCCGTCCGTAGTGTCGCGAAACGGCGATGGGGGCCAGCATGGGCGAAGCGGCAATCGGCGTCGAGGGCAGCACCATGACTTCACCGCGCCGGGCAATCACCGCGGCGGGGATCGGCAACGTGCTGGAGTACTACGACTTCGGCGTGTACGGCTTCCTGGCCGGGGTGATCGCCCGCAAGTTCTTCCCCGGCACGGACGAGGTCGCCTCCCTGCTCGCCACCTTCGCCGCCTTCGGCGTGGGGTTCCTCGCGCGGCCCTTGGGCGGCATCGTGCTGGGGCGGCTGGGCGACAAGCGCGGGCGCAAGTCGGCGCTGGTGCTCACCATCCTGCTGATGGCGGTCGGCACCGTGGGGATCGGCCTGATCCCGGACTACGGCAGCATCGGCGTGCTGGCGCCGGTCCTGCTGGTGCTGTGCCGGGTGCTGCAGGGCTTGTCGGCCGGGGGCGAGTGGGGCAACGCGACCTCCTTCATCGTCGAGTGGGCGCCGGAAGGGCGGCGCGGCTACTATGGCAGCTACAGCCAGGCCTCGGTCGTCGGCGGCGTGCTGATGAGTTCGGCGGTGGCCGCAGTGCTGAACAGCGTGTTCCCGGCCGCCGTCATCGACGCCTGGGCCTGGCGGCTGCCGTTCCTGCTGGGCGCGGTGCTGCTGCCAGTCGGGCTGTGGCTGCGGCGGGGCATCGACGAGACGCCGCGCTTCCGGGCGGAGCAGGCCGGGGAACGGGCGGGGCTTGCGGATCTCGGCACGCCGGCCGGCCTGATGCTCAAGGCGTTCGGCTTCACCGTGCTGTGGACGGTCTGCTACTACGTGATGCTGACCTACTTTCCGACGTTCACGCAGAAATACGCGGGGCTGTCGGCCACGCAGTCGCTGTGGTCCAACACCGTGGGCCTGCTCGCGCTGATGGCGGCGATCCCGCCCATGGGGGCGCTGTCCGACCGGATCGGGCGCAAGCCGATGCTGATGTTCTGCTGCGCCGCCTTTGCCGTGCTGGCCTATCCCGGGTTCCGGCTGATCCTGTCGGGGTTGCCGGTCTGGGGCGTGGCGCTGGTGCAGGTCGGCTTCAACCTGGTGATCGCCAGCTTCTCCGGCGCCGGCCCGGCGGCGCTGGCGGAGCTGTTCCCCACGCGGGCACGCACCACGCTGATGTCGTTCTCCTACGCCCTGGCCGTCGCGGTCTTCGGCGGCTTCGCGCCGTTCATCGCGACCTGGCTGATCCAGCAGACGGGGACGCCGATCGCGCCGACCTTCTACCTGATCGGCGCCGCCCTGGCGTCCGGGGCGACGATCCTGTTCTTCCGGGAAACGGCGTTCGAGCGGCTGCGCTGACCGCTACTTGCCGCCGTCCACTTGCAAAATCTGCCCGTTGACGAAATCGGCCAAGGGGCTTGCGAAGAACAGCACGGCGTTGGCGATGTCCTGCGGCGTGCCGAGCCGGCGCAGCGCGACGGCGCCCAGCATCGCCTCCTGCCGGGCGGGGCCGTAGCCTTCCCATTGCGCGATGCTTGCCGGGTTGGAGGGGATCAGGCCGGGCGCCACGCTGTTCACGGTGATGCCGTGCGGCCCCAGCTCGTGCGCCAACTGCCGGGTCAGGCCGACGACGGCGTGCTTGGCGCTGGCATAGGCCTGGATGCCGGTCAGCGACGCCTGCAGCCCGGCGCCCGAGGAGATGTTGACGATCCGCCCCCGCCCAGCCCGTTTCATGCCCGGCGCCGCGGCCCGGCTAAGCGCGAAGGCCGCATGGAGGTTCACCGCCATGATCTCGTCCCAGGCCGCGTCCGTGATGGCCTCGATGGGCTGGAACACCTGGCCCGCGACGCCGCCGGCGTTGTTGACCAGCACATTGATAGGGGCGCCTGCCGCCTGCTCGACCGCGGCGATCCAGGCGGCGCCGGCGGCGCGGTCCGCGAGGTCCACCGCCGCCATCTCCACGCCCAGAACCTGCGCCGCTGTGGGAGTGCAGCCGAACACCCGGGCACCAAGGCCGGCGAAGCATTCGGCGATGGCCCGGCCCAGCCCGTGCCCGGCGCCGCTGACCGCGACCACCTGGCCGTCGAAACCCAGGTTCATGGCAGCAATTCCAAAAGGTTGTCGTCCGACAGCGCCCGGCGCCCCTGCTCGACCTCATGGATCAGCGCGACCAGGCGGCTGATCGCCGGGCAAGGCAGGCCATGGCGGGCGCCAATCTGCACGATGGGCGCGATCTGCGCGTCCACCTCGGTGCGCCGCTTGCGGATTGCGAGGTCCCGCCAAACGCCGGAGTGAGTCTTGGCGCTGGGCCGGTTGAACGCCACCATGGCGGCGACGCTGGCCTGCGCCGCCCCCGCGGACGCGCCGGGGCGGAAAGCGTCGGGATCGAAGCCGTTGAAGCCGCGGGGCTGCACGCCTTCCGCCAGCGCGACCGCCACCGCCTCGCCGCCCAGCGCGCGCCATACCGGCAGCAGTTCCGGGCGGGCCAGGCAATCGGCGATGCCCAGGTTGCCCAACGCCTGGGCGAACAGCATCGCGCCGTAGCCGAGCTTGCCCCAAAGATAGGACCAGATGTCCGGCGTCGTGACCGCGTCCGGCTCGAACGCCCGCATCAGCGCGTGCAGCGCCGCGAGCCGTGGCGTGGTGGCGCCGTCGATCTCCCCCAGCACCACCGCGCCGCGGTTGCCGAACAGGATGTCGCCCGGCCCCATCCAGTCCGCGCCGAAGTTGACGAAGGCGCCCATCGTGCGCCCGGGTCCGACGATGCCGGCGATCAGCGTCTCGCAGAGGCCGTTCTGCAAGGAAAGCACGTAGCCGTCGGGCGCAAGGTGCGGCAGCAGGGCGCGGCAGGCGTCCTCCGTGTGGTGCGCCTTGACGCACAGGAAGATGCGCGGCCAGGTCCCCGTGACTTCGCCGGGCAGCAGGGCGGGGGCCTGGACCGTGAAGCCCTCGACCGGGCCGCGGATGCGCAGGCCGGGGCCGCGGATCGCGGCGACATGCTCCGGCACCACATCGACAAACGTGACCGCGTGCCCGGCACGTTGGAGGCAGGCCCCGACGGTGCCGCCGATGGCGCCGGCGCCCCAGACCAGGATACGGTTATCCATCATGGGGTTCCCCGGTATTCGGTGCGGAGCATGGAGTAATGGACGGCGTCCCACCGCTCCTCCCCCACCCGGGCCAGCGACCGCCGGATGCCCTCCCGCACGAAGCCCAGGGCGTCATAGAGGCGGATGGCGGCGGCGTTGAAGGTATAGACGTTGAGTTCCAGCCGTTCGATAGCCGGGTCCTGGAACACGGTTTTCAGCACCTGCTGGATGAACGGCGCGGCCAGGCCCTGGCCGCGTGCGTCCGGGGCGATGCCGACGGTGGTGAGCAGGGCCGTGCCGTGGCGCCCATCCACCACGCTGGCGACGGCGGCCAGGGTGCCGTGCCGGTCTCCGGCCCAGATGCGGCGTGCCGGGTGCGGGCCGGTCGTTTCGGCCAGGAGTGCCAGCATCTGCGCCTCGTCCAGGGGGAA
>CAXTUO010000308.1:0-5157 GCA_964247175.1 uncultured Acetobacteraceae bacterium
CGGCGGCATCCTCACGCACCAGGAAGCCAAGCACGGCCGGCGGTCCTGGGACTTCTTGTGGACCGTGCGCTTTCACCTGCACTACATTGCCGGGCGCGCCGAGGACCGGCTGACCTTCGACCTGCAGCCCGTCGTCGGTGCCCGCATGGGCTACATCCGCCACGGCCGGCAGGACGGCGTCGAGCGGTTCATGCGCCATTACTTCCTGACCGCGCGCGAGATCACCCGGATCACCATGGTGCTGGAGCCGGCCATCGTGCGGGCCGCCCTCGGCCCGCCGGCGCTGGCGGCCACCACCGACGCGGCGCTGCTTGAGCAGGGCTTCGTGCTGGCAGACGGCAAGCTGATGTCCGCGCCGGGCCGGCAGTTCGGCCACCATCCCATCGCCATGCTGCGCATCCTGCAGGTGGCGCGGGACCGGGCGCTGGAGCTGCATCCGCTGGCCCTGCGCGCGCTGATCCGTCACGAGCGCGGGGCGATCCAGCTTCGCGGCACCCCGGCGGCGGCCGAGCTTTTCCTCGACCTGCTCTGCGGGCGCGATGGCGAGCACAGCCGCGCGGGCGGCGCGAAGTGGCTGGCGGTGCTGAACGAGACCGGCTTCCTCGGCCGCTACATCCCGGATTGGGCGCGCATCGTCGGGCAGATGCAGTTCGACACCTATCACGTGTTCACCGTCGATGAGCACACGATCGAGGCGGTGCGCGTGCTGGACGCCTTGGAACGCGGCGAGCTGGCGGATGTGGCGCCCATCGCATCCGGCCTGGTCGAGGACCTGCAATCCCGCCGGGCGCTGTATGCCGCGACGCTGCTGCACGACATCGCCAAGGGCCGCGGCGGAGACCATTCCGAACTCGGGGCCGAGATTGCCACCCAGATCGGCCCGGCCATCGGCCTGTCGGCGGAGGAAACGGAAACGGTGAGCTGGCTGGTGCTGCACCACCTCATGCTCAGCCAAACGGCGTTCAAGCGCGACATCGACGACCCCAAGACCATCCTCGACCTGGCCGACACCATCCAGTCGCCGGAGCGGCTCAAGCTGCTGCTGGTGCTGACCGTGGCCGACATGCGCGCGGTCAGCGCCAAGGTGTGGAACGGCTGGAAGGCGACCCTGCTGCGGGAGCTGTATTCCCGGGTGGCCGACGTGCTGGCCGGCGGCCTGGCCACCACCGAGCGCGACGTGCGGGTGGCGCGGGCCAAGGAAGCGGCCGGGCACTACCTGACCGACTGGCCGGACGCCGACCGGGACTTCTACTACGGCCTCGGCTACCCCGGCTACTGGCTCAGCTTCGATCCCGAGACGCATGCCCGGCACGCCCGGCTGATCCGCGACGCGGAGCGCCGGGGCGCGCCGCTCACCGTCGATACCGAGCCGTTGCCGGCCCGCGCGGTGACGGAGGTGACGATCTACACCGCCGACCACGCCGGGCTGTTCAGCCGGATCGCCGGCGCCTTGGCGGTGGCGGGCGCGTCCATCGTCGATGCCCGCATCCATACGCTGACCAACGGCAGCGCGCTCGACACCTTCTGGGTCCAGGACATGGCCGGGGGCGCCTTTGATGCGCCGCACCGCCTGGCCCGGCTGCACGTGCTGATCGACCAGGCGCTGTCCGGGCGGCTGGCGCTGGCCCCCGAAATCCGCCGGGCGTCCCGGGCGCTGCTGGGCCGGCGGATGCGGGCGATCCACGTGCCGCCGCGGGTCGTGGTGGACAACCGCGCCAGCAACACGCACACGGTGCTGGAGGTGAACGGCCGCGACCGCCCGGGACTGCTGCACGACGTGACGGCCGCCATCAGCGAGCAGGGGCTGCAGATCGCCTCGGCCCACGTCACGACCTACGGCGTGCGGGCGGTCGATGTGTTCTATGTCAAGGACGTGTTCGGGTTGAAGATCGAGAACGAGCGCAAGCTGGCCGCCTTGCGCAAGGCGTTGCTGACAGCCCTGCAAGCGCCGCCCGATGACAGCGCGCCAGAAGCCGTGCTGCCCGGCCGCCGCGAGCGCGAAGCAGCGGCCTGACGGCAGCCGCCGGCTCGGGACGCCTATTCCGACAAGGAAACGGAAGCTGCACGGGAGCCGACGCCACCATGCGGCGTTGTGCTTCCATGACCAGAGAACGACACGCGATGCAGGCCCAGATCGGGCAACCGCCGATGGCACGCATGATGCAGTACATGCAATACGCGATGCCGGCGGCGCTGCTGCTCGGCTGGCAGCACGGCGACCGTCTCAAGCGGACGCTCCGCCAGTCAGAGGCGGCGCTGCGCGACGTGGAGGCCCAACTCGCCGCGGTTATGCGCAGCGCCCCGATCGGCATCGTGCAGGCCGGGTTGGACGGGCGCATCCGCTTGGCGAACCCTTGCTATTGCCGGTTGACCGGGCATGGGGAGGCAAGCCTGCGGACGCGGACGCTGCACGAGCTGACACACCCCGATGACCGTCCATCGCACCTGGAGCAGCACGCCCAGATGCTCGCCACCGGGGAGCCGTTCCGGATCGAGAGCCGCCTGATGCGGGCCGATGCGAGCCATGTCTGGGCTGCCAGCCACCTGGCGCTGGCCCGCGACGGCAACGGACGGCTGGCCGGCGTCGTCGCCGCCGTGCAGGACATCTCGCATCGCCGGGCAGCGGAAGCCGCCGTGCAGGACCTGGCCGCAACCCTGGAGCAGCGCGTGTCGGCAGCGGTGACGGAGCGCGTCGCATCCCAGGAAACCCTTTGGCAGAGCCAGCGCATGGAGGCTTTGGGCCAACTGGCCGGCGGCGTCGCGCACGACTTCAACAACGTGCTGCAGGCGATTGCCGGGGGCGCCCGGCTGATCCAGCGGCGCCCGGACGACCCCGCCACGGTGGAGCGGATGATTGGACTGGTCCTGGATGCGGCCGAGCGCGGCGCCGTGGTCACGCGGCACCTGCTGAGCTTTGCCCGGCGCCATCTCCTGCAGCCGGATGCCGTCGATGTCACGCGGCTGCTGACCGGCCTGCGCGACAGTTTGGCGGGCACTGGGGCCGGGCGAATCGCCGTCGAGCTCGCCTTGCCCGACGACTTGCCTTCGGCCTGGGCGGACAAGGACCAGCTCGGGACGGCGCTGGCCAACCTTGCGGCCAACGCATTGGAGGCGATGGACGGCGACGGGCCGCAAAGCCCTGCCCCCAAGCTCAGGCTGTCAGCCGAGGCGGTGGACGGCGCCTCGGCCGGACCGCGGGCGGGGCGCTTCATCCGGATCAGCGTCAGCGACACCGGTCCCGGCATGTCTCCCGACGTGCTGAAACGCGCCACCGAACCGTTTTTCAGCACCAAGGCGCGGGGGCGCGGCACGGGCCTGGGCCTCGCGATGGCGCGCGGCTTCGCCGAGCAGTCCGGCGGCTGGCTGGTCCTGCGCAGCCAAGCTGGGCAGGGCACCACGGCGAGCCTGTTCCTGCCCCAAGCCCGCGCCCCGGCGGACGCGGCGGGAAGCGCCCCGGCCGCCGCCGCCGCCGGCCCGCGCCGGATCATGCTGGTCGATGACGACGCTGAAATTCTTGAAGCGATGGGCGAGATGCTGGAAGCGTCCGGCTATGCCGTCGCGAGCTTCGGAAGCACGGCCCCTGCCCTCGCGCATCTGGAACACGGAGAAGCGGCCGACCTGCTTATCACCGACCTGTCCATGCCGCATACCGACGGCCTGGCGCTGATCCAAGCAGCGCAGCGGCGCTGGCCGGGGATGCCCTGCATCCTGCTGACCGGCTATGGCGGCACCGAGCTGGCGTCGGTCCAGGAGTCCCTCACCGGCGGGAGGCTGGTCGTGCTGCAGAAGCCGATCCGACTCGGCGCCTTGCTCAAGCAGGTCGCGGCGCTCCTGGCCGATTCGGACGGCTCAGCGGCCTGACGACTCGCCCGGGCGCGTTTCCTGCGCCTCGGCCATCGCTGGCTCTTCGCACAGCAGAACAGGGTACACGGGCTTGACACGCCCAATCTGGAACATAAAGTGAACATTAACATCTGCTGGTGCCGGCATCTTATAGCCGGAACTTACAACGAACAAAAAGGGTATAAAAATGCATAGGATCGCCGCAAGCTCTGCTTTCGACTTACCGCGCCCAAACCACGGGGGGTGCGCGTTGCGCTCGGCGCGGCCTGGCACGCAGCGCGGGGTGAGGGTGCTCAGCACGGCGGTTCAAAGCATGGTGTTCTGTGCCGTGCTGTGGCTTTTGGCCGCCGGGCCGGGGTTCCTGACGGCGCGGGACAGCACCGTGCCGGCGGGGACGGGCCGCCCGGCGGCTCAGGCTTCCCGGTAAAGCAGCAGGATCGCGCCGACGAGCAGGAAGCAGACCGGCCAGACCCAGCCCGCCGCACGCTGGATCGGGCCGTCGGCGCGCAGTTCCAGCCAGCGCGCCCAACCGGCGCCGATCCCGGCCAGCGCCAACGGCGTGTGCGACATCTCGATCAGCAACTGGTCCTTGACGTTGGAAATGGCGTGGCTGTGGGTCAGCAGCAGCGCCCCGCCCGCCGCGGTCAGCAGCGGGAACACCAGCGCCGCCCCGGGCCGCCGCAACCGTCCGGTCCGCACGCCCCACTCGAACAGCGCGAACGCCACGATCAGCACGACGAAGGCGCGGTGCTGCAGCACCTCCACATCGCGCAGGCTTTCGAAAAATCCGACATCGCCCAGTGGCCAGACTTCGGGGTCGGACCGTACAACAAGGAACCCTGCCAGGCCCAGCAGCAGCAGCGGCCAGTGCCGCGCCACGCGCAGCCCGGCACGGTTCAGCAATCCCATGGAGCCTATGGCCGCGACGAACAGCCCGGCCCAATGATGGTTGTACTCGCTCCATGCGATGTCGGCCGCGTTGCGCGCCGGCAGTTCGCCCGACCCTGGCACGACCGCCGGCGGCGCCTCCGTCCTTGCGCGGGCGGCTTCCGCGTCCAACTGCGCCTGCAGTTCCGGGAGGGCCAAACTGTCGTGATCCGGTGATGCGAGGCGCGGCACCTGCGGCGTGTTGCGCTCGGCGATCTCCGCCCAGGTCACGCGGTCCTGCGAAAGGTCCACCGCCGGGGGCACGGAGGTCAGGGAGGCGGCGGCGAAGAAGATGCTGAAGCCGATGCCCACCTCCACCTCGGCGAAGCGCCGCAAGCGCAGCACGGGCGTGGCGGGGTCGGCCCGCAGCCGCTCGACCACCAGGAA
>CAXTUO010000309.1:0-5153 GCA_964247175.1 uncultured Acetobacteraceae bacterium
CGGCACGCCCGCGAGCGCCCCGGCGATCCGGCTGCCATCGGCGGTTCGCAGCAGCACAAGCGCGCCGTGGCGCCGGGCGGCGGCGGCGACCGCGGCGGCGAAGGCCTGCGGACCCAAGGTTTCCAGGTCCTCCAGGTAGCCCTCCGCATCGGCCGCGATGGCCGCGTCAAGCTGCGTGCCGAGCGCGCCCGCCACCCGCAGGTAGGCCCACCCGAACCCCGCGCCGCAAACCAGGATCACCAGGGCGGCCGACAACGCCGCGACCCGCAGCGCGAAGCTTTGGCGCATGCCGCCCACGCGCGTCTAGTCCGGCCCGAACATATAGCCGGCGCCGCGCAGGGTGCGGATCAGCGGCATCCCGCCTTCTTCCCGGGCCGCATCCAGCTTGCGCCGCAGCCGGCTCACGTGCACATCGACCACGTTGGTCGTGGGGTCGAAGTTGAAGTCCCATACCCGCTCCAGCAGCATGGTGCGCGTCAGCACCTGGCCCGGGTGGCGCATCATGAATTCCAGCAGGCGGAACTCGGTCGGCAGCAGCTCCACGGGCTGGCCGGCCCGGCGCACGGTTCGGCGCAGCAGGTTCATCTCCACGTCGGCGACGCGCAGCACCGCGGCTTCCCCCTCGCTGGTGGCGCCGGCGGCCCGCCGGGTCATGGCGTCGAGGCGGGCGCGCAGCTCGCTGAAGGCAAACGGCTTGGCCAGGTAATCGTCGGCGCCGGCGTCCAGCCCGTCCACCCGGGCATCGACTTCGCCCAGCGCGGTGACGATCAGCACCGGGGTGCGGTTGCCGGACGCGCGCAGCGCCCGCAGGATGCTCAAGCCGTCCGGACCCGGCAGCATCCGGTCGGCGATAATGGCGTCGAATCCCTCGTTCAGCGCCAGGAACAGGCCGTCGCGCCCGGTGCGCGCCACCTCGACCACATGCCCGACCTCCCGCAGCCCTTTGGCCAGGTAGTCCGCGGTGGACCGGTCGTCCTCGATCAGCAGCACGCGCATCGCATTCTCTGGGTCAGTCCCGCCTGCGGCTGAACCTACCCGGGCCGGAGCAAAAGAGGGTAGCGCCGTCCCTGCCCGCGCTCAGCCCCCCGTGGTGAGCTTAGCGGGTCTTGGGCGCGATGGCGTGGGTCGCTTAAGCGTCGCGCCGGCTGCCAGGATGATAAGGACGATGCGCTTCGTGCGCTGATTGCTCGGCCGTGGTGAACAACCGTTGCGGCTCAGCTTTTGCGCAGGCGCTTCGCGTTCGCGGTTGCCCGGCTGTGCAGCGGTTTCAGCAGGGCTTCGGCCGAAACGCCCGGCGACATCAACACCCGGCCGATGTCCAGGGCCGCAGCCGTCTTCTCGGCGACCATTTGGTTGTACTCGGCGATGGAGCAGGCGTTCTGCGCCATCATCAGGCTGCGCCGGGCGATGGTTTCCCAGGACGCCCAGGCAAGCTCGGCCATCATGAATGGGGTTGAGAAGACGGCAGGGTGCTTGAAAGTTTTCACGTCCTCCACATAGGCCCGGCGCAACCCGTTGCGAAGCGCACCTGCAGCATTCGTGATCCGGCCGTGTCCGAAAAGCCTCGTCTGCAGGGTGCCGCAGCGACAGCCGCGGCGAATGCTGCGGACTCGCCAGCGTTGCCGAACGTCCTGGCGACCGCAGCAATAGCCGTCCAAGGTTTGTTTCTGATCAATCCAGAAACAAACAATGCTTAGGTGTCATCGACCTACTGCAAAACACAGGAGGACACGGCAATGTAAAAAATTGCACAACATACAATCCTGTGCGGCCATTTTCTGCATCAGGATTCGCGAGTGGAACGCAGGTCTGCGCTTGCACTGTGTGGCATATCCGGTTATCACCTTTTCGTGATTTCTATAACTGTTAGGAATCGTGCAATTTCGTATTGTGCAGTGCACAAAATTAGACCAGTGCACATTTAAAGGAGACGGGCCGTGTCGGACATCAGTAAGTTACAGGGTAACAAGCCTGCCAGTAGCCAAGCCACGGTCGGGGCCAATGTGTGGGCCGAGACGGAGGCGGCTGAACGGGCCGCGCATCAGGGCGCCGCAACGGCGCAGCACGGTGCCCGCGTTGCAGGAGAAGCGGCACGCCAGGGGGCGGACGCGACGGCCGACGTGACGCGCCAGGGTGCCAAGGCCGGGATCGAGGCGATCCGCCGGGCCAGCGAGACGGCGAACGAAACCGTGCGCCGGAGCACCCACGCCTTGGCGGAGGGCCAACGGCAGATCGCCCAGGATACGGCGCAGACCATCGAAACCGTCAGCCGCAAGGTGGCCCAGGCGGCGCAGGGCGCATCCGAGGACGTGCGCCATCTCATGACGCTGCCCCAGGCCGCCGAGGGCGGCTTGCGCGACATGCAGCATGGCGTGGCCGGCCTGGTGGAAGGCGTCGTGCAGGCCAACCTGCGCATGACCAAGGAGCTGTTCCGCTTCTCCAACCCGGCTGGGGTGATCGAGATGCAGCAGCGCTTCGCCCAGGAATACATGGACACGCTGATGCAGGGCACCGCGGCGATGCTCCGCGCCATCCGCCGCACCGCCGACGAGACCCTGCGTCCCATCGAGGCGCAGGCCGGCCAGCGTCAGCAGGCCCGTCAAGGCCAGCGCACCGCGGCTGAATAGGGCAAGCGCCGGCGCGACAGTGTTAAGCCGGCGGTTTGCCCATCCAAAGACGGTGCCGGCGGCATGATGCCGCGCATGGCGCCGTCCCCACTACGGAGCACCATAATGGTTTACGATCCCAACACCGCCCAACGCGACGCGAAGCTGCGTCCGGAGACCCCGGTCTCCACGGGCATCCCGTTCTGGGACATGATGCTGTCCTTCGGCAAGGCGTCGCAGCAGGCCATGGCCGGCTACGCCACGCGCGGCGAAGGTGCCGCGCAGCCCGGCCCCAGCGCCGTGCACCTGTCCGCAAGCAGCGTCGAGGTGATCCCGGTCGGCGAGGAAACGCTGAACGTCGGCACCCGCCTGGTCACGGGCGAGACGACGCGCGTGCGGCGCGTCGTGGTGGAAACGCCGGTCGAGCAGGCGGTGTCCTTGCGTGAGGAGCGGGTGATCGTTGAGCGCCGCAAGCCCTCCGCCGCGACCGCGGTCGCGACGCAAGGCGTCCTCACCGAAAGCGTGGTCGAGATGAGCGACAGCTTCGAGGTGGCCGAGGTTTGGAAAAGCGTGCGCGTGACGGAGGAGGTCGTGCTGCGCCGCGAGGTGACGCAACGGCACGAGACCGTGCGCGACACCGTGCGCCACGACGAGGTCGTCGTCGAGCACGTCAGCCGCGCGCTCCCCGCGCCGCGCTTGGAGGCCGTGGCATCCCATGCCAGCCAGCCCGTCGCGACGGTGCCCCCGGCCGCCGCCTTCAAGCCCGAGCCGGCGCAGTTGGCGGCCGACCTGAAAAAGGTCGCCGAGCGGTTCGAGCCTCACGCGGAGCAGCACGACAAGACGCCGCATGCTGAGGCCAGCCCGGCCAAGGCCGAGGCGAAGCCCACGACGGTTCAATCCACCAAGGCTGCGGCCGAGCCGCCGAAGCCGGCAGCGCGTTCCGAGGCCGGCGCCGGGCAGAACGACAAGGGCGGTTCCAGCCAGAAGCACTGAAGGCCAATCGCCGGCCGGCCGGATGGATCGCATCCGGCCGGTTGGCTGTGCCGTTCCGACGAATGGCCGGCGCTCCAACAGGGGCACCGGCCATTGTCATGCCGCCCGGCTCGCAGTCAGGCGCCGCCGGACACCGGGTCAACCGGCGCGGGCGGCACGCCGCCGGCTTCGATCGCCTCGCCCGCCAACAGGCAAAGGTCCTCCCGGTAGCGCCCGGCTATCACCTGCACGCCGACCGGGGCGCGTCCAACCAGCCCGGTGGACACGACCAAGCCCGGCAACCCCATCAGCGGCAGGCCGCTTTGGGTGAGCTGCGCCCGCCACACCCGCTCGAACCCGGCCGGGCTTTCGAGGTCCAGGCCGTCCGGGAAGGGCAGCTCGGCCGACACGGGCAGCAGCAGGACGGGATGGCGTTCCAGGAACAGCAGCCACTCCCGGGTCAGGCTGGCGCGGCGGAGCAGGCATTGGGCCACCACGTCGGGCGGCAGCGCTTCCGCCCGGGCGCGCACCCCCGCCAAGGTTGCGAGCGCCCCGGGGTCTCCTTCCCGCGTGACCGCGTCCGCAAAGGCCGCGAAGCCCTCGCCGAGCCAGAGCTTGATCTGCAGGTCCGCCGCCTCGTGCAGCGACGGCGTGTCCTCGATTTCTTCGACGGTCCAGCCCGCGGCCTGGAGGCGCCGGGCCGCGTCGCGCAGCGCCGCTTCCACTTCCGGCACGACCGCAAGGCCGCCGGGCCACACGCAGAGCGCGGCGCGTCGGGGTGCGGGCGGCCCTTCCAGCGGCGCCGGCACCCACCAGGGATCGCGCGCATCCGCCGCCGCCATGGCCGCAAGCCCCAGGCGCAGGTCGGCCACCGTGCGGGCAATGGGGCCGGACACCGCCATGAGCTGCGGCCCGATCCCCCGCTCCGGCAACGAGGCGTTGAAGGCCGGCACCCGGCCGAGCGACGGACGCAGCCCATGCACGCCGCAGGCATAGGCGGGGTAACGGATCGAGCCGCCGATGTCGGTGCCGTGCGCGAGGTGCCCGATCCCCGCCGCCACCGCCGACGCCGCGCCGCCCGAGGACCCGCCGGGCGTCAGCGCCGGGTCGCGCGGGTTGCGGGTGTCGCCATGCAGTTGGTTGGTGGTGAACCAGCGCAGCGAAAAGGCCGGCGCGTTGGTCCGCCCCAGGATCACCGCGCCGGCCCGCAGCAGGTTGTCCACGACGGGGCTGTTGGACCGCGCCACCAGGTCGCGCTGCAGGGTCACGCCGTTGGTGGTGGCGAAGCCGGCCTGGTCGGCGTTGACCTTCACCGTCACGGGCACGCCGGCCAGCGCGCCCGGGTCCTCCCCGACGGCGATAGCCCGGTCGATCCGGTCGGCGGCCGCGCGCACGTCGGCCGGCCGGTGCTCCACCACGGCGTTGAGCTGCGGGTTCACCGCGTCCAGCCGGGCCAGCGCGGCGTCCGCGGCTTCCCGCGCCGAGATGTCCCGTTTGCGGATCATCGCGGCCAGGGCGGTGGCGGACAGGCGCCAAATCTCGGTCATCGGCGGTTCCTTCGGGTGCGGGCGGTCA
>CAXTUO010000310.1:0-5141 GCA_964247175.1 uncultured Acetobacteraceae bacterium
AGCACGCGGCGAGCCAGTATGCGCTGCTGACCTCGCTGTGCGCCCTGCCGGGCAGCCTGCTTGCGGGCGCTTCGGGGTTCCTGATCGAATACTTGGGCTTCGAATGGTTCTTCCTCATGACCTCGCTGATCGGGGTGCCGGTGGTGTTCGTGTGCTGGTATGTTCGGCACCTGCAGGAGGGGGCGGCGCAGCCGGCTGCTTGAGCGGGCCCTGCCTCAGATTTCTTCCGGCCACTTCTGCGATCCATGGAGGATGCGCAAAATCAGAACGGCATCTTCCAGCACACGATAGGCCACGATGTATGGCGTATGGGAAACGACCAGTTCTCGGGTATCATTGACCCGTCCTGGACGACCGCTTCTCGGATGGAGGCTTAGGCTTTCGATTTGCGAACCGATCCGCTCATCAAGCCGAACTGCGGCGGTTGGGTTGTGTTGCTCGATATGATCGAAGATCCGGTTCCGGTCCTGCAAGGCAGGCAAGGTCCACCGCAGCTTCACTTCTGACGCTTGGAAGCTCTCGCGAGGGCTGTGGCACGCCGGGCGGCAAAGTGCCGCTCGACCTCATCTTGCGGAATGGGGGAGTGCGGGTCTTCAAGGGCTTCGATAACCTTGGCCCGAAACCAGGCGTCATGGGCTGCCGGATCGGTTGTGAGGCCGGCTGGCAGCGCGCCCTCTTTGGCAACGCGGGTCAGGAGGATTCGCACGGCATCCGAGACCGTCATACCCATGCCGTCAAGCACTTCGGCGGCCTTGTCCCTCACCGCAGGATCAATCCGTGTCTGGACCAGGGCGGTGGCAGCCATAAAACTGTCTCCCATCAGGACGGAATCAGAATGTAATGCGTCTGAATGACAAATGCAAGCGTTAGGCCGCCTCCGGACCCATGCGCGCATGGCGACGCTGTTCGCGCCCACCACCCTCGCGGACGCCGTGAACAGGCTTGGCTTCGTCCAGGCGGACCCGATCCGCGCGCCCGCCCGCGCGCAGGACCTGATCCTGCGGCACCGGGTCAGCGGCTATCGCGCCGGGGACCTGGAGCGCAGCTTCGCGCGGCTGGGGTTGGAGGAGGACTTCCTGTATGCCTACGGCTTCATGCCCGGCGATGGCCGGCGGCTGCTGCATCCCCGCCTGGACCCGGACGGCGAGGCCGGGACCCATGTGCCGGGCGGGCTGGCGGCGGAGGTGCTGGCCTTCGTGCGGGCGCATGGCCCCACCCACCCCAGGGACTTGGAAGCGCGGTTCGGCCGCGACCGGGCGGTGAACGCTTGGGGCGGTTTTTCGAAGGCGACCACCCGGGCGCTGGAAAGCCTGCACCATTACGGGCTGCTGCGCGTGGCGCGGCGGCGCGACGGCATCCGCATCTACGACGCGGCGCCCGCCCCGCCGCCCGCAGCCGAAGCGGCAGGGCGGGCGCGGCAGTTGGTCATGCTGGTCGCCCGCATCCTGGCCCCGGTCTCCGCAGTCAGCCTGCGGGGCGCGCTGTCGCTGATGGCGCGGCGCAACCCGGGTCTCGGCCCGTTGGCGCCGGTGGTCGCGGCGGTGCTGAAGGCCGGGGAACTGGAGCGGGAGGAGACCGACGGCGAAACCTATCTTTGGCCGGCCGGCGACGGCGACCGGCGGCATCGCCCGGCGCCGCGGGATGTCCGCCTCTTGGCGCCGTTCGATCCCGTCGTTTGGGACCGCCGCCGCTTCGAGCACCTGTGGGGCTGGGCTTACCGGTTCGAAGCGTACACGCCCCCGGCGCAACGGTTGTTCGGCTACTACGCGATGCCCCTGCTGTGGGGCGACGCGGTGATCGGCTGGGCCAATGTCACCCTTGTCGGGGGCAAGATGCACGCGGCGATGGGCTACGCCCGGCATCCCCCGCAAAGCCTCGCGTTCCGCCGCGCCCTCGATGCCGAGCTGGCGCGGATGGAGCGGTTCCTGACCGCCCGGTCCTTTGCGCGCCGGGTCCGGGAGGACGGCGTGGCGCTACGCCGCTGACCCTTCCTCGATCTCGCTGCGCAGGGTCAGCTCCGGCAGGCCGAGCACCAGGATGAGCGCCGCCGTCATCACCACGGCGCTCAGCAGGAAGCAGCCGGTCAGCGCCGTGCGGTAGGCCTCGCTGATCCCGGCCTGCTGGGCCGGCGTGAGCTGGGACAGGGCCGACATGCCGTGCTCGGTCAGGCCGCCCCCGTTCAACAGGCCGCCCGCCCCCGTGGCGGCGAGGCGCCCCGACATGATCGCGCCCGACGCCGCGACGCCGAGCGCGCCGCCGAGCGACCGGGCGAAGGTCATGGCGCCCGTTGCCGCCCCCAGCTCCCGGTGCGCCACGGCGTTCTGCACGGCGGTGGTCAGGTTGGGCATCCCCATGCCCATCCCCAGGCCGAGCGCGCCCATCGAGATCAGGAAGATGCCAGGGGAGGCGGCGATGAAGGCAAACGCGGCGAGGCTGGCCAGGGCCGCCGCTTCCAGCCCCAGGCCGGCCAGCAGGAAGGGCCTGTTGCGCCCCAGCCTGGCCACGATGCGCCCGCCGACCACGGAGGTCAGCACCATGCCCGCGACCTGCGGCAGCATCATCGCCCCGGCGGCGGCCGGGTCCATGCCGAGCACCAACTGGAAGTACAGCGGCAGGAACACCGTCGAGCCCAGCATGGCGAAGGCCATCATCCCGCCCACCGCGACCCCGCGGGCGAACACCGGGTTGCGGAACAGCGGCAGCCGGATCAGCGGTTCCGGCGCCCGCGCCTCGCGCCACACAAAGGCGCCGGCCAGCGCCGCCGTGACCGCCGCGAGGGCCACGCTGTCCAGGGAAACCCAGGGGAACTCCGTGCCGCCCCAGGCCAGCAGGAGCAGCAGCGCGGTCGTGGCGCCCGTGAGCAGCAGCGCGCCCGCGTAGTCGATCGGCCGGACCTGGCCGGAAGGCGGGTTGCGCAGGCCGACCGCGATCATGAGCAGGGCCAGGATGCCGACCGGCAGGTTGACGTAGAACACCCAGCGCCAGGACAGCGCCGCCGTGATGAAGCCGCCCAGCAAAGGCCCGGCGATGCTGGCCAGCGCGAAGGTGCCGGTGAACAGCCCCTGGTAGCGCGGCCGTTGCCGGGGCGAGACCACGTCGCCGATGGCCGCCTGCGCCAGCGTCAGCAGGCCGCCTGCGCCCAGGCCCTGCAAGGCCCGGAAGGCGATGAGCTGCCCCATGGACTGCGCCGCGCCGCACAGCAGCGACCCCGCCAGGAACACCAGGATCGCGACGAAGAACAGCACCCGCCGGCCATAGATGTCCGACAGCTTGCCATACAGCGGCGTCGTGGTCGTCGAGGTCAGCATGAACGCCGTCACCACCCAGGACAGGTGGGCCATGCCGCCGAGGTCGCCGACCATGCGGGGCAGGGCGGTGTTGACGATGTTCTGGTCCATGGCCGCCAGCACCATCGCCAGCAGCGCCCCGGCCATCACGGTCCGCAGCCGGGCCGCCGGGGCCGGCGCGGCGGGGGAGGGCGGGGAAGCGGCCGGCAATGCGGCCGGCGGCGCGATGGGGGCATCGGCCGGGCGTATGGCGTCGGTGCGGGGTGGGGGGGTCACGTCGTCTCCGCTCAGCTTTCGCGGCCTCGTGTACACCGCTGTCGCTTCCGGCGCGACAGCGCCGCTGTGGCCGGGCCGGCTGCCCCATGCTGGTTTTGGCACCAACGGCCTTGTTGGCTGACCGCATGCGGCTGGCAATCAGATTGCGAGCGTTCTCGCCTGCGCTTCCGCAACATGTCCCCATGCGCGGCCTGATGGAAGGAGTGCTTGCCCGGGCCAGAGGAACCGCCTCATCCCTTCTTCGCGTTCCAGAAGATCGGGAACGGGCTGTCGAGCACGTCCTGGACGTTGGCCCGCATCGCCGCGGGCTGGAAGAACTGCCCGAGCGGCACGAAGGGCGCCTCCTCCCACACCGTGGCCTGGATCGCGTCCGTCGCCCGGCGGCGCGCGGCGTCGTCCGGGGCGTCGAACCAGTCGGTGCGGAGCTGCTCGATGCGCGGGCTGGTGGGCCAGCCGAACCAGGCGTTCGCGCCGTTGCCGAGGATCGGGTAATGGCCGCCGGGGTCGGCGGTGTTCAGCCCTTCCCAGCCGGTGCAGAAGATGCTCCAGCCGCCCTTGTCCACCGGCTCCTTGCTGGCCCGGCGCTGCACCACCGTGCCCCAGTCGCTCGCCTGGTAATCGACGTTCAGCCCCAATTGCAGCAGCAGGTCGCGCGTGACCTGGCAGAACGCTTCCAGCCATGGATAGTCGGTGGGCGAGATGATGACGATCCGCTCCCCCTTGTAGCCCGCCTCCGCAACGAGGCGCTTGGCCGCGTCCAGGCTGCGCGGGCCGGTGACGGCGTCCAGGCCGATGTCGGTCGCGGCCGGGGACCCCGGGGTGAACACGCCGACCCCGGTCTTGTACAGGCTCGTGTCGTCGCCAAAGGCGGCCTGCATGAACGCGGCCTGGTCCGCCAGCCGCAGCACGGCCTGCCGCATCTTCACGTTGTTGAACGGCGGGTGCAGGTGGTTGAACCGGATGATCTCGATGGCGCCGATGCTGGTCATCGGCACCACCTTGACCCCGCGCATCCGGCGGAGCTGGGGCACCAGGTCGGCAATCGGCGTCTGCCACCAGTCCTCCTCGCCTGTCTGCATCGCCGCGGCGGCGGTGGCGGAATCCGGGATGATGTTCCATTCCACCCGGTCGAAGTGCGCGGCCTTGCCGCCGGCCGTGAAGTCCGCCGCCTCCTGCCGCGGCACGTAGCCGTCGAACCGCGCATAGGCCGCGAGCGACCCCGGCGTCCATTCGTCGCGCAGGAAGCGGAACGGGCCTGATCCCGTGAAGTCGGTGATCTGGGTGAAGGCGTCGGTCTGCGCCACCCGCTCCGGCATGATGAAGCACACGTTGGCGGCGGGCTTGCCTAAGGCGGCGGCGAGCAGCGGGAACGGCTTCTTGAGCCGGACCGTGAAGCTCCGGTCGTCGGGCGCCGCCATGCCGTCGAGCTGTGCCGCCAGGCGCTGGCCGAAGCCGTCGCGCTTGCTCCACCGGCTGATGGAGGCGATGCAGTCGGCGCCGCGGACCGGCGCGCCGTCATGGAACCGCAGCCCGTCGCGGAGACGGAAGGTCCAGGCGAGCTTGTCGTCCGACAGCTCG
>CAXTUO010000311.1:0-5140 GCA_964247175.1 uncultured Acetobacteraceae bacterium
GCATGGCACGCCGCCAGCACGTCGCCATCGCGCGTGTGCTTCGGCACCTCCGCCCGGCAGCGTGCGTTGGCCAAGGGGCAGCGCGGGTGGAAGGTGCAGCCGCTCGGCGGGTTGATCGGGCTGGGCACCTCACCGCCGACCGGCACACGGGCGCGCGTGCCCCCCGCCATGCCGAGATCCGGGATCGCGTCCAGCAGCAGCCTTGTGTAGGGGTGGCGCGGCGCGGAGAAAATGCTCTCGCCCGGCCCGTACTCGACGATGCGCCCCAGGTACATCACCCCCAGCAGGTCCGACATGTGGCGCACCACGGCCAGGTTGTGGCTGATGAACAAATAGGTGATCTGCATCCGCGCCTGCAGGTCGCGCATGAGGTTCAGGATTTGCGCCTGCACGGACACGTCGAGCGCGCTGGTCGGCTCGTCGCACACCAGGAACTCCGGCTCGCTCGACAGGGCGCGGGCGATGGACACGCGCTGGCGCTGGCCGCCGCTGAACTCGTGGGGGTATTTTTCTCCGTCGCGCGGCGACAGGCCCACCTGCGTCAAAAGCTGCCCGACCCGGTCCTGCACGTCGCGCCCGCGCAAGAGGCCGAAGGCGCGGATCGGCTCGGCCACGATGTCCGACACGCGCCAGCGCGGGTTCAGGGAGGCATACGGGTCCTGAAAAATCATGTTCATCCGCCGGCGCAGCGCCGGCTGCGCGCGGGCGGCCGAAAGGTTCTGTCCTTCAAAGCGGATTTCGCCGCCGCTCGGCTCATACAGGCCCACTGCCAAGCGCCCGACCGTGCTCTTGCCGCAGCCGCTTTCGCCGACCAAGGACAGCGTGCGGCCGACGGTGACGGCGAACGACACCGCGTCCACCGCGCGCAGCACCCGCCGCCCTTCGCGCGCCAGCGTGCGCTGCAGCCAAGGCCGCGACACGTCGAAGCTGCGGCTGGCCTCGATGGCTTCCAGGACGATGCGGCCCTCAGCCATGCGCCGGCGCCGGGTCGAACAGCCAGCAGGCGGCCTCGGTCCGCCGGGCCGGCATCAGGTCCGGCCGCTCCACCCGGCAGCGCCCGAACACCTGCGGGCAGCGCGGGTTGAACGGGCAGCCCGGCGGGATGGCGTTCAGCCGCGGCATCGCCCCGTCGATCTGCCGCAACCGCTCCACCCGCACATCGAGCGACGGGATGCTGCCCATCAGCCCCACGGTGTAGGGATGCGACGGGCTGCGCACCACGTCGGCCACGGCGCCGATCTCGATCACCCGGCCCGCGTACATCACCGCGATGCGGTCTGCGGCCTCCGCGATCACGCCCATGTCGTGGGTGATCAGCATGACGGACAGCCCCCGCTCCCGCGTCAGGCGCTTCAGCAGCGCGATCACCTGGGCCTGGATCGACACGTCGAGCGCCGTGGTCGGCTCGTCCGCGATCACCAGCCGCGGCTCCGCGCACAGGGCGAGCGCGATCACCACGCGCTGCCGCATCCCGCCGGAGAACTCGTGCGGAAAGGCGTCGATGCGCTGGGCGGCAGCGGGGATGCCGACCTCCTCCAGCCAGCGCACCGCCCGATGCCGCGCCTCGGCGTGGGACAGCGGCAAATGGGCCTGCATGGTCTCGGTGAGTTGGCGGCCGACCGAGTACAACGGGTTCAGCGTCGTCAGCGGGTCCTGGAAGATGGCGCCGACCTGCTTGCCGCGGACCCGCCGCATCCGGTCGGGGGAAAGGTTGTCGATGCGCCCGCCCTCCAGCCGGATTTGCCCGCCAGCGATGCGGCCCGGCGGCTCCAAGAGGCCGATAATGGCCGCGCCCGTCAGGCTCTTGCCCGCCCCGCTTTCCCCCACCACGCCCAGCACCTCGCCCGGCGCGATGGAAAAGGACACGCGGTCGAGCGCGCGTAAGGTCCCGCGCCGGGTCGGGAACTCGACGACGAGGTCGTCCACGTCGAGGAGGCTCATCGCAATTTCGGATTCAGCGCGTCGCGCAGCCAGTCGCCCAGCAGGTTGATCGACAAGACCAGCAGCACGAGAGCCACACCCGGGAAGATCGTCATCCACCATTCGCCGCTGAACAGGAAGTCGTTGCCGATGCGGATGAGCGTCCCCACGGAGGGCTGGGACGGCGGCAGCCCGACGCCGAGAAAGGACAGCGTCGCCTCCGTCACGATGGCGAGGCCGAGGGTCAGCGTGCCGATCACGAACACCGGCCCCAGCACGTTGGGCAGGATGTGGGTCAGCATGATCCGCCCGGACGACAGCCCGATCACCCGCGCCGCCATGACGTACTCCCGCCCCCGCTCCACCAGCGTCGAGCCGCGCACGGTGCGGGCGAACTGCGGCCAGAAGCTGATGCCGATGGAGAAGATCAGCACCTGCACCTTGAGCCGCTCGTGCATCTCCTGCGGCAGCGCCGCCGTCACCACGCCATCCACCAAGAGCGCGATCAGGATCGCCGGAAAGGTGAGTTGGATGTCCGCGATCCGCATCAGCACCGCGTCCACCGCACCCCCGGCATAGCCCGCAAGCAGCCCGGCGGCGATGCCCACCACCACCGCGAACAGCACCGCGCCCACCCCGATCACCAGGCTGATCCGCACCCCGTACAGGATGCCGGACAGGATGTCCCGCCCCTGGTCGTCCGTGCCGAGCGGGAACGTCCACTGCCCCTCCGCGTCCCAAACCGGCGGGATGCGGCTGTCCATCAGGTTCAGCGAAGCGAGGTCAAGCGGGTTGTGCGGCGCGACCCACGGCGCCAGCACCGCGCCCCCAAGGATCAGGAGCAGCACCAGCGCCGCCCCGACCGCCACCGGCGAGCGGCGGAAGCTGTAGGCGAGGTCGCTGTCCCACCACCGGGCCAGGGTGCCGGGCGTGCGCGAGGCCGCGGCGCTCATGCGCGGCCCACCCGCAGGCGCGGATCGACGGCGTAGTACAGCAGGTCCACGACCAGGTTGATCCCCACGAACAGCACCGAGATCATGACAAGGTAGGCCGCCATCACCGGCACGTCCGCGACCTGCACGGACTGCACGAACAGCAGCCCCATGCCGGGCCATTGGAACACCGTTTCCGTCACGATGGAGAACGCGACGATGCCGCCGATCTGCAGCCCGGCGATGGTGACCACCGGCACCAGCGTGTTGCGCAGCGCGTGGCCGAAGTTGATGGCGCGCGGACCCAGGCCCCGGGCGCGGGCGAACTTCACGTAGTCGCTGCGCAGCGCCTCCAGCATCTCGGAACGCACCAGGCGCATGATCAGCGTCATCTGGAACAAGCCGAGCGTGACCGCCGGCAGCACCAGCGCCTTGAGGCCGCCCACGGTCAGGAACCCGGTGCTCCAATGCGAGAAGCGCACCACGTCGCCCCGGCCGAAGCTCGGCAGCACCTGGAGCCACACGCTGAACACCAGGATCAGCAGGATGCCGATCAGGAAGGTGGGCAGCGACACGCCGATCAGGCTGAACACCATGAACAGCCGGGACGCCGCCCCACGGTTGATGCCGGTGTAAACCCCCATCGGCACGCCGACCAACAGCGCGAACACCGAGGCGGTGGCCGCCAGTTCCAGCGTCGCCGGCATCCGCTCCGCCAGCAGGTCCGCGACCGGGCGGGCCAAGCGGTAGCTGATGCCGAACTCCCCATGCAGCGCGGCCCACATGAATTTTGCGTACTGCACGAAGAACGGCTGGTCGAGGCCGAGCTGCTTGACCAGCGCGATCCGCTGCGCCTCCGTGTAATCGGTGCCGAGCATGATGGTCACGGGGTCGCCGACGAAGGCGAACATGGCATAGGCGATCAGGCCGACCACGAGCACGACCGGGATGGCCTGCAAAATGCGCGACACGATGAAGGCGAGCACTTGGTCCTCGGTTCAGGCCGCGTAGGGTGCGGGCTGTTCTGAGGGTTATAACGCCTGAACGGCTGCGCCAAGAGGTTTGGGGCTTGCCGCGAGTTGCTTCCTGCTCGGGCATAGGTGAAGGGCAGGCGCGCCTGCCCACCCGCGGCGCCGAGCTCGTTGGCCATCCGTAGCGGTTGGCGGCGGCTCAGACCGATGCCAATCGGATGCTGCGCCGACCAGCGGGGTTTGCGTTCACCCACGCCCGCGATCGCTCGCTGCGAGTACTCAGGATATATATCCGGCTATAACGAAGGAGGGGCATTATGGGCAACTCGGCGCAGAAGCGGGCGGTCCAGGCCTACCGCAGTCGCCTGACCCAGCGCGGAATGGCACGGTTCGAGGTGCAAGCATTGGAGACCGACCGCGAGTTGATCCGTATCCTGGCCCGTCGTTTGGCCGAGGGCGGACCGGAGGCGAGGCACGTCAGGGCGGCGGTCGAACGGATTGTCGCCGGGGAACGGTCCGCGCCGGGCGGCATCCTCAAGGCGCTTCGCCGCTCGCCCTTGGTTGGTGCTGATCTTGACCTTGCGCGCATCCGTGAGGAGGGGCGCGAACTCGACCTGTGACGCGCTACCTGCTCGACACCAACATCATCAGCAACATCGTCAAGCCGCAGCCGTCGGACGCTCTTCTGGCGTGGATGGCTGCACAGCGTGATGACTGCCTGTTCATCGCCTCGCTGACTGTCGCCGAAATCCGCCGCGGCATTCTGAAGAAGCCGCGCGGCAAGAAGCGTGACGCGCTCGACGCCTGGTTTCACGGGCCGGACGGGCCGCAGGCGCTGTTCGCGAGCCGCATCTTGGCGTTCGACGACAAGGCCGGGTTGATGTGGGCGCGGTTGATGGCGGAGGGCAAAGCTGCCGGTCGGCCGCGCAGCGGGCTGGACATGATCATCGCCTCCGTCGCCGGTGCGAACGAGTGCATTGTGGTGACGGACAATGAGAAGGATTTTGCCGGGCTTCAGGTTGTCAATCCCTTGCGCGGAGCGGCCTGACGCGGCGGCAGGCCGAGAGACGCTCGGCAGGACGCGCTGGCTGAAACTCAGATCGGGTGGACGGACGCCACATCGAGCCTTGGGCCGACCACGAGGATGACGGGGATGGCTTGAGGGAGGCGCGAGAGGATGAAGGCGGGCACTTGGTCCTCGATCCAGGCCGCGCTGGGTGCGGGCCGAGGAAAGGATTAGAACGGGTGGGAGACTGCGCCGAGGGGTTTAATTCGGTGGAAAGCTGGTTCACATATTAGCTTGTGACTGATCTAGAG
>CAXTUO010000312.1:0-5131 GCA_964247175.1 uncultured Acetobacteraceae bacterium
CTCCGCCAGCCGCTGGATCGGGGCGGCGTTCGCCAAAACCTCGCCCGCCTTGGACGGCAGCTCCAGCAGCGCCGCCACCAGCGCCGCTTCCCGCGCCTCGCTGATCGTGCCGCGCGCCCGGGCCGCGCCGACCGCCAGGCACGCCAACACCGTCAACTGCGCGGTGAACGCCTTGGTGCTGGCCACCCCGATCTCCGGGCCGGCCACGGTTTCCAGCACCACGTCGCTTTCCCGCGCCATCGTGCTTTCCGGCACGTTCAGCACCGACATCACGTGCTGCCCGGCGCCGCGCAGGAAGCGCAGCGCCGCCAGCGTGTCCGCGGTTTCCCCGCTCTGGCTCACCAGCAGGCCCAGGCCGCCCTTGAGCATGGGCGGCATGCGGTAGCGCAGCTCGCTGGCGAAATCGATGTCGGTCGGCAGCCGCGCCAGCTCCTCCATCCAATGGCGGCCGACCAGCCCGGCGAAATACGTGCTCCCGCACGCGGCGACCGTCATCCGCGGCACCTTCGCCCAGTCGAACGGCAGGGTGGGCAGCAGCACGGTGCGGGTCGCCGGGTCCAGCATGCGCGCCAGCGTTTGGCCGATGGCGGCCGGGTGCTCGTGCAGCTCCTTTTCCATGAAGTGGCGGTAGCCGTCCTTGCCGACCACGGCGCCGGTCTGCACGGTTAGCCGCACTTCACGGTTCACGGCCTGCCCGCTGGGCCCGAAGAACGCCGCCCCTTCTCGCGTCACCACCGTCCAGTCGCCGTCCTGCATGTAGGCGATGCGCCGGGTCAGCGGCGCCAGCGCCAGGCTGTCGCTGCCGAGAAACATCGCCGTTTCGCCAAAGCCCACCGCCAGCGGGGCGCCGTGCTGCGCGCCGATCATCAGCTCCGGGTGCCCGGCGAACACCATGGCGAGCGCGTAGGCCCCTTCCAGCCGGCCAAACGCCCGCCGCGCCGCGTCCACCGGGTCCATGCCTTGGCGGAGATGCAGGTCCACGAGCTGCGCCACCGTTTCGGTGTCCGTTTCCGTTTCGAAGACCTGGCCCTCGGCTTCCAGCTCGGCGCGCAGCTCGGCGTGGTTCTCGATGATGCCGTTGTGCACCACGCTGACGCGGGGGGTGCCGTGCGGATGCGCGTTGCGCTGGGTGGGCGCGCCGTGGGTGGCCCAGCGCGTGTGGCCGATGCCGACGACGCCCGGCAGCGGCTCCCGCTCTAGCACGGCGGCGAGGTTGGCGAGCTTGCCCGGCGCCCGGCGCCGCGCGATGCCGTCCTGCAGCAGCGTGGCGATGCCCGCGCTGTCGTAGCCGCGGTACTCCAGCCGCCGCAACGCTTCCAGCAGCAGGGGAGCCGCCGGTTCAATGCCGATCACGCCAACGATGCCGCACATTAGGTCCCACTCCGATCAGTGCAACGGCTACGCCCGCCCGGGAAATGCGGGCGTCGCGTGGCCACGGTGCCGAACAACACGATATCCCAGATGGCAAAAAAACGAACAGGCTTCGCGACCTGAGATGGATTCGTTCCATGCTCTACCATGTTGCCGACCCATTTCTCAAGCAAAATATAATAATTTCGACATGATCCCGATCATGCCACCCGATTGAGCGTTCCCCGCAGCACGGCACCGGCGGAGTGCCGCGCCAAGGCCAGCAGCCCCCGCGGGTCGCGGGGGTTGGCCAGGAGCACCCCGATGCGCCGCCGCCGCAGGCTGGACCAGGCGGTCTTGTAGGGGTCGTCGCCCCGGCCGAAATCGATCTCCGCGACGCCCTCTCCCAGCAGGTTCCGGATCATGTGCCCGGTCAGCACCGTGCCGGGCGACAGCGGACGCCAAGCGTCGTCATGGGCCAGCTTCAGCACGGTGGCCGAGCCGCCCGCCCCCGTCCGGTCCACCGTCCAGTACTGGGCCGCCACCGCCTGCGCGCCGGACCACAGCACGCCCAGGCGCAGCACGCCGGCCGCCGCGGCGCGCGGCAGCAAGGCGGCGGTGAAGCCGGGCGCCGCTTCCTGCGGCTTCCAGCTTCGGCGGTACACGTCCTCGTAGGCCGCCATCGCGCGGTCCAGGCCGTCCTGCGACCGCACAAGCTCGATCCGCACCCGGCGGTCGCGCCCGCAGGCGCGGGTCTTGCGGCGGATCGTTTCGCGCAGCCGGCCTGGCCGTGCAGCCAGGTAGTCCGGCCAGCCGCAGCCCGCGACCGGCTGGTGCCAGTTGCCGAAATGCTCGAACCGCCGGGCATGGAGGCCGCCGTCCCGCAGGCCTGCCAGCAGCGGCGGCAGCCCGGGCCACGACGGGTCGAGCGCGTCAAGCACCAGCGTCGGCCAGCGCCGGCAGTACGCGCCCAGCTCCGCCCCGGCCCGCCGGATGTCCCGGTCGGCCAGGCCCCGGGCCAGCAGCGGCTGGAACAGGCAGGTATAGACCGTGGAAAGCCCGCGCGCCTGGCGGCCCGGCCCGTGCAGCAGCGGCAGGATCGCCGCCGGGCGCCCGTTGTCGCGGCACAGCAGGAACTCGGCGCGGCCGCCCGGCGGCAGCGCGGCCTCCACCGTCGCCTCGAACCACGCGCGGCTCGACTGGAAGCCTGGCCCCGCGGCGAACAGCGCGTCCCACTCCGCGGACACATCGTGCAGCCCGGCCGGGGTCACGTTTGGGGTCATCTTCGGCGTCATCGCCGGGCCGCATAGTAGGCCAGGCCGACCCATTCGTGCATGGCATAGAAGCTGTTGACCCAGGCGGAGGTTCTCGGCAGGAACTCGCTCGGCCGGAACCTCGGCCACGGGTCCGGGCGGACCGGCGCGGGCACGGCTTGGAGGCCCGCCCGCCCGAACGCCAGCAGCGACCGCCGCATATGCCAAGCGTGCGTCACCAGAAACACGCGGCTGACGCCCGCGGCGGACAGCATCGGCGCGCTGTACTCGGCGTTTTCCCAGGTGGTGGGCGACGCCGCCTCCGTCCAGCGGACGGGAACATCGAAGTCCTCCGCCATGCTTTCGGCCATCAGCGCGCCCACGGTCAGCGGCAGGCCGCTGACGGTGCCGCCCGACACCAGGACCGGCAAGCCCGTCCGCCGGTGGAGCGCAGCACCCGCGCGCACCCGCTCCAGGCTGAGGCCGCCCAGGCCGGCGCCGGGCGGGTCGGGCAAGCGGTCCACGTCGGCGCCCAGCACGACGATGGCTTGCGGCGGCGGCTCGGCGGGCGCCGCGGCCGGCACGTCGAGCGATGCCAGCAACGCCATGGACACCGCGGGCAAGGACAGCAGCATCAACGCCGCGAGGGCAAGCAGCGCCAAAACGCGCCCTGCCCGCCCCCGAAGCAACAGCAGCGCCAGCAGCGCCGCAAGCGCCAGGCTCGCCGGCGGCAATGCCAGCGTCGTGAAAACCGTGTTGACCGACAAGGCGACTCCGGGAGGCGGCTGCCCTCTCTGCCCGATTCCGGCGGGTGGCGAAAGTTATAAACTATCAAACGGGAACTACTTGAGGTTGCAGATCACCACGGTATCCGGGCTATGCCTCGCCCCTGTCATGTCCAGCAGCCCGCCGCGCATCGTCCTGTCCCGCCCCAAGCTCGACCCGCCCGGCCTCCGTGCGCTGGGCGCGCGCTGGCGCACCGTGGAAGCCGTGGCCGACCCGGCTTTCTTTCAAACCTGGACCTGGATCGGCTGCGCCGCCAGGCGGTTCGCCGACCCGCTGCTGATCGAGGCGCATGACGCCGATGGACCCCTTGGCATCGCCCTGTGGAACCGCCGGCGTTCCTGGCTGGCCGGCGACAGCCTGTGGCTGCACGAAAGCGGCGACCCGGCGCTCGACGCCGTGTTCACCGAGCACAACGACCCCCTGCTGGCACGGCGGGCGCCGGAGGGCCTGCTCCTCGCGATGTTGCGGGCGGCGCTGGAGCCGTGGGACGGCCGGGCGCCGCGCCTCGTGCTGTCCGGCGTCGGGGCGGCGACCCGGGACGCGGCCTTGCAGACCGGCGCCGTCGCGCTGCCCGGCCCTGACCGCGCCGCGCCCTACGTGGACCTCGCCCGGGTTCCGCCGGGGGAGGCCTACATCGAGCAGCTCAGTCGCAACACGCGCCAGCAGCTCCGACGGTCCGACCGCGCCTATGCCGCGGGCGGCGCGCTCCGGATCGAGCGGGCGGCGAACGCCGGGCAGGCGCTGGCGTTCCTCCATGCGCTGATCGCGCTGCACGCCGCGACCTGGGCGGCCCGCGGCAAGCCGGGCGCCTTCGCCACGGAACCGGTGCGGCGGTTCCATCGCTGCCTGGTCGGGCGCGGGGCTCCGGAGGAGGTTGAGCTGCTGCGGATCGCCGCGGGCGGGCGGGTGGTCGGCTATCTCTATAACCTGGTGCGCGGCGGGTGGGCATGCGCCTACCAAAGCGGCTTCGACTATCCCGGCGCCGCGCCGCACGGGAAGCCGGGGCTGACCTGCCATCACCTGGCCATCGAGATGCACCGGGCGCGCGGCGGAACCAGCTACGATTTCCTGGGCGGCGCGGACCGGTACAAGCGCAGCCTGTCGAACGCCGAGCGGGTGCTGCATTGGTTGTCGGTGGCGCCGCCCCGGCACCCCGCCGTGACCCTGGCCCGGGTCAGGGGCCTGATCCGCCGCTGAGCCGTGCCCAAAAAGGCGCCATTTTGAGACGATTCCGGCTGCGCCGCGGTCAGCGCGCCTGTCACGCCGACGTGACGCCATGGCACGCAAGCTGCATGGATCGTGTGAATCATTAGGTCCTGGGAGGGGAGAGTACATGGCGTTTGTCCGAACCTGGCTGCGCGGCGCGGGCTGCGCGGCCGCGATGGTCGCGGGGGTCCTGCTGGCGCCGGGGGCACAGGCGCAGCCCGCCGCCGGTCCCGTGAAGGTCGGCATCCTGCACAGCCTGTCCGGCACCATGGCGATCAGCGAAACGACGCTGAAGGACGTCATGCTGATGCTGATCGACGAGCAGAACAAGAAGGGCGGCGTGCTCGGACGCAAGCTGGAGGCCGTGGTGGTCGATCCCGCCTCCAACTGGCCGCTGTTCGCAGAAAAGGCGCGCGAGCTGATCACCGTGCAGAAGGTCGCCGCCGTGTTCGGTTGCTGGACCTCCGTGTCGCGCAAGTCGGTGCTGCCGGTGTTCGAGGAAACCGGCAACATCCTGTTCTACCCCGTCCAGTACG
>CAXTUO010000313.1:0-5099 GCA_964247175.1 uncultured Acetobacteraceae bacterium
CGCCAGCCCGGCAAACACGCGCCGTTTAGACGCGCATTCTCACCGCCGCTAACAAGGCTGAGGCGGGTTATCCACGATGCATCGGCAATGCACTCTTATAAGAGCCTGATACCTCCTCCTGATAGGCCGGGGAGAGCGATGTCCGAGCAGAGCGCAGGCTGTGGAAAACTACTGCGACTCGGTGCCAGGCGAACGGCAACCTTGCCAATTCATCGTGGCGGTTGAGGGCATGGGCATGTGGGGCAATGACTGCCCGTGAAAAGCTTGCCGATTCAACGTGCGGGCATCGCCAGTCTGGCAAACCACCTCACCGCAGCGCCTGGCCCCCTGACCTAGCCACCACGTGTTCACGAAAGACGCTTTGGACGATCCGGCGCGTTTCAGCGGTGCTGGTCCCTGCCTCAATCTCCACGACACGAGTACCCGCCTACTCGACGGCGATACGTTTGATCCGATCACGCCTGCTGGCAGTGCCGGCAGTGCCGTCGAGGTTGTGCCTTTCGCCCTGGCACTCGATGACGGCAACGGGCCAACCGCGGCGCGCTGAACACCGCACTAGCTCGCGAAGCAAGTAGTTCTCTAGGTTCCCAACCAAGAACTAGCCTGTAGAACCACCGACCGGGCGCTTTTGTAGTTCCGCACCCATGAACATCCTTTGATACGTCAGAATACGTTTTCTGGTTGGTTCACCGAGGGGCCGGACAGCCAGCGTTTGCAACACAGCCTTGGGAAACGTCCATGCCAGCGAAGATTACCGATGCGACCGTGAACCCCGTGGTCGTCCCCGTCGGAGGCACAGCCACGCCGTTCGGTGGGGTGACGGTCACCGAGTCAAGCTTTCCGGCGCAGGAGAACCTCACCGTCGTGCTCACGCCGGAACCGGGCGACCCCACGGCTGACCTGGGAAGCCTAAGCGACCCCGGCGGCAGCGGCGTCTACGATGCGACGACCCACACCTTGACGGCGCTTGGCTCCGCGTCGTTCACGCCGACGCAGGCGACGACCGTCCTGAGCCGGCTCGTGTACACGCCGCCCGCGCCGGCGGCGGGCAGCTTCTCGGTCGTTGACGCGAGGATCAGCGTGAGCAACGGGGCGACCACCGTGGTCGATCCCGTTCCCGTGGTGCTGGAAACCGTGACGGCGCCCGTGATCTCCGGCGTGGTTGGCAACCAACCCGTGGCGTCCGGCGCATCGCTGCCCCCATTTGCCATGGTGGGCCTGACCGACAACAACTACCGGTATAATGCTCGGGACAGCGCGACGATCACCCTTCTGGACGGCGGCCAGCCTACCGACGCCGACGGCTTGCTGACCGGGGTTGGCCTCAGCAAGACCGGGATTGGCGCCTACGCGCTGGCGGCCGACACCGTGCTCAACCTGCAAGCCAGGCTGCGCGGCTTGTCATTCGCCCCCATGGCGGTGGCGGCCGGCGCCAGCCGGACCACGACATTCGACCTGAAGGTGACGAACGACGCGACCAAGCTGCCGACCGAGAACACCGCGACTTCCGTACTTGCCGTTGGCCCCACCCCTCCCTTTGCTGTACCGCCGCTGATCGCCGGCACGGTGGGCGGGCAGACCGTGGCGCCCGGCAACGCCATCAGTCCGTTGAATGGGGTCACGGTCTCGGACACCAACGCGAACCCGCAGGTCAGCGCCACGCTGACCGTGGCCGGTGGTGGCACCCTGGCCGGCCCAGGCCTGGTCGCCGGGGCGGCAGGAACCTACGCGGTCGCCGCAACGACGCCCTCGGGGCTCACAGCCATCCTCCAGAAGCTCACCTTCACCGCGCCGCCGCTGAACGGCGCGGCCTCGCTCACGAGCGGCATCGCGCTGGCTGTCGCCGACGGCCCGCAGGTCGCTACCGACACCAAGACCAGCATCGTCGAGCAGGCGCCCCCGTTGCCCCCGATGCCGAGCGGCGGCAGCAGCGGGACTGGCGGGGCCAATTTCCTGGTTGTGGACCAGACCACCGGGCAGCAAAGCCCCGCGAGCGGCGCTCCCTACAGCGGCCCGGTGACCGGCCTCGCCCAGCAGATCGTCCTAGTGACGCCCGACAACGTGAACGTCACCGCCAAGGTGCCGAACGTGTTCATCCACACCGGGGCAGGCACGGACGGCATCGACGTGAGCCAGGTCGGCGGCAACAACATCCTCGACGGCTCGACCGGCTCCAACTTCCTGATCGGCGGACCCGGGTTCGACACCTTCTACCTCGACGACCGCAACCCGACCTCGGACGTGTACTCCACCGTGGTCGGCTTCCAAGCGGGGGACAACGTTTCGGTGTTCGGCGTCAACGCCACCGATTTCGGCGTGGCGATCCAGGACAATCAGGGCGCAGCGGGATCGAAAGGCCTCACCTACACCTTCACGGCGCCGGGCCGGCCGAACGCCAGTGTGGTGATTGCCGGCTACAGCAAGGCCGACTTGGTGAACGGCCGGCTCACCGCCGTGTATGGGAGCAACCCCGACCTGCCGGGCCAGCCCGGCACCGGAAACACGTTCCTCAACATCCACGGCAACTGACGGGCGCGGGCCTGGCGCACGCTTCAAGGCGGTTTTGCAACCGCTTGCGCCGCGCTGCCCGCTTCCCAGCCGTCCTCCGTGAGGGCGGTGCTGGCCAGAAAGCGCTGCCACATGCCAACCACGAAGGCGCCTCACTTTGGGCATCAGGCAACGCCCATGCTTGATCCTCGTTAGTGGAACAAATCTGGGAGCTCTCATGGTCAATCGCCGTAGCTTGTTGCTGTCCGTGCTCGTGGCGCCGCTGCCGTTCGCCGCGGCGGTTGCCCAGCCTTGGTGGGACGAGAATGCCCGCCGGGCGGAATGGGAGCGCTACCATGAGGAGGAGCGCCGCCGCCGCGAGGAGCGGCACGAGGTGTGGGAGGAGCGGCGCGAGCACGAGGAATGGGAACGGCGCCGGCGCGAGCAGGCGCAACTGGAATGGGAGCGCGAGCACGGGCCGTATCGGCGCTGACCCGGTCCTGGGCCGCATCGACCGCCGGCGTCGGGCTCAGGCAGCCTTCCGGCTGAAGGCTGCCGGCGCACGATGTTGCATGGCGCCGGTCCGCAGCGGGGCGCTGCCCGTCGAAGACGCCTGGCCGGCCCGCAACTCGACGACCTTCGCGCCGTCCCGGTTCTGCCGACGGTAGCGGGCCGCGGCCTCGCCCCGGCTGCGGCAGTCCCACTTCTCCAGGATGCTGTGGACGTGATTCTTCACCGTCGGCAGGGCGACAGACAGACGGCGCGCGATCAGCTTGTTCGACAAGCCGTCCGCCAGCAGCTCGGCAATCTCCTGCTCGCGGGAGGTCAGCGAGTAGACTCCGGCCCGGTCCGCACGCTCGCTGGAACGATTGGCGAAGCGGTTCAGCAGCAGCGCAGTCAGCCGCGGCGGGCATGCCACTTCGCCGGCGCCGACGCGGTGCACGGCGGACAGCAGGTCGTCGGCTGAGGCGTCCAGTCCCAGGTAGCCGGAGATCCCGACGTCGGCCCAGGCAAGGAACTCCTCGTCCTGCTCGCCCGCGGCCAGGACGACGACGCGTGCGGCGGGAGCATGCGCCCGGACCGTTGCAGCCAGAGCGGCCGCTTCGGGGTGCGCCGCATCGACGACGACCAGGCCGGGCGCGAACGCCACAAGGGCGGCCTCGACCGTCTCGCGGGAGAATGCGCCGCAGGCTTGGTTTCCTGGAACATCTTGCAAGACCGCGATCAGCGCATCCCGCAGCATACGCACTTGGCTGATCAAAAGAATGTCCATGCTGCACCGATGTATCATTTATGACGTATATATATAATATGGCATGAATGCGATTTGTCTCACGATTGGTTTGTCAGAAGATGGTGAAGAATGTCGGAGATTGTTGGTGAGGGCCGCCTGCGGACAGTGGCAGCTTGGAAGCCAGGCCGGGATGCTTGTGTCTGGTTGTGGCGCGACGCCAGAGATGGCGGTGCGGCTCGGCAAACTCTGCAGCGCCGGGCCTGACCTGTGGCTGCGGATGCAGCAGGTGCATGACTTGCGGTAGGCGGAGCACGCCATGGGCGAGGTGATCGCGGCGATCCCGACCTTGCGGGCGTCAGCGGCCTGATCATCGGGGCCGGGCATCAGGGGATCGCCAGCCGTGCCAGGGCCGTCTTCACGAACTCGGCATCCTGCTGGGACTGGCGGATGATGTGCCTGGCAACATTCCGGGCCTGCTCCTCCGTCCAACGGCTCGCGTCGTCATGGTAGTCGTTGAACACCCCGCTGCTCTTGGCCTGCTTGAACATCTCCATGCCGGCAGCCGGCCCGGCCACTTGGGTCAGAAGGTCATCGACGCGGTCCTCGAACTCCTGGAAAGACTGCATCGCTTCTCGCCTCCTATCAAAACGATTTGGGCAGCCCGGCCTGCTTGAGCACGGCATTGGCCGTGTGCCGGCTGATGATGCCCTGCGGAACCGTGATTTGCTTCTGCACGATGGGCGACCACCAAAGCTCGTGGCTGCCCTTGGCAGGCCGAACGAAGGTGCAGCCGGCATCTTGCAGCAGCCGGCGCAGCTCCCGGTCGAACGTCCCGGCCACGCCCCGTCAGGCCGGCTCGACCTGCCGCGTGACCCTGAACTGTAAGCTGACCCCGGCCGCCGGTGTCCCATTCGCCTCCAGCAGCTCGCCCGCGACCGCCATCACGCGGTCAACCAGCGCGTCCAGGGTCGGCGCTTCCGAAACCAGGCCGGGCAGGTCCTCACTTTCGGCCCACCAAACCCCAGCCTCGGGATCGAAGGTGGCTTGAACGTGTCTGGTATCCGCCATGGGCACCCCGCTTGCTGACCGCCGCATAGTGCCACAGAGCCAGGCGGACAGGCAGCACCTGTTCAGCCGCGGAGCCAGGGCGGTAGGCTGGGGAGCATCGTCAAGCCACATCTTCTACCGAGGTTGCAGCCACCTTGCTCGCCGGCCACCCTCTTAGGGCCCAGCCGGATACAAGCGCTCGAACTGACAGAGAAAACATCGAGCGTTCGCAGGTGCTTGGAGCGATCGAGAAAGAGCGGTTATTCCTGGCTGAGCCCTTAGCGTCCGCCGCTATCACGGGGCAGGGGAGGGTGAGTAGCAGGGGCTACGC
>CAXTUO010000314.1:0-5095 GCA_964247175.1 uncultured Acetobacteraceae bacterium
GGCGGGAGCGTCAGGGCCTGGGACGGAAACGATCGGCAAGCCGTTCCCGCTGGAGGTGCTGGCGGAGCGGATCGGGGCGGTGCTGGACGCGTCAAAGGCTGGCCGGGGCGGCTGACCGTGCTCCGGCGAGCGATTTGCGCCCTGCTCCAGAACTGCCGCCGCCCATTCCCAAAGCGGCTTGCCCGTTGATGGATGGGTCTCAAAAACATGTGAATGCCGTGGAATTCCGAGCCAGTTTTCAGCACGGGCCGTTGTAAGATGCCGGAGGGATCGTCTCAGGATGGGTGCCGCATCGTCACAGGCATGGCCATCGGACCCGGTCGCAAAGGCGCAGGGCGCGGGTCATGGCTCCACCTCGGGCACGTGTCGCGGCGCCAACGTCGGAGAAGCGATATGCATGGCCTCAAAGCCTGGAACGGCCGTCCCGACAATCCCGAGCGGAGCGGCTGGCATTGGATCGAAGACGCGGACGGCTTGCGGCCGCTGCTTTGGCGCGGCGACGACTGGCCCGAGCGGATGGACAGGGGGGAATGGCAGGACGGCTACGCGGTGCTGAGCGCGCGTGACCTGAGCCGCGGGCATTACCATGGGCCGGTCGCGATGTCGCCCCGCCTCCTGGCGCTGTGCCGGCGCGGGATGGCTGTGCTGGAAGCGTGATCCGCGGACCGCTCCGGCCAACGCCGGCGCAGCGCTGGAAACGCCAGACGATGGCGATGCCGCGGCCGCAGCAGCAGCCAAGGAAGGCAAGGGCCATTTCCTGATCGCGCTTCTGTCAACTGCCCTTTGCCTGCTGCAAACGCGGCGCCTTCCGGTCCGGAAGGACGGCGCGGGCCAGGTCCGCCAGTTCGCGGAAGGTGCTGGGCGCCAGCAGGCACAACGCGCCGCCGTATGCGAGGACGCACAGGACGCCATCGGCCGCCGCGAACGCGAGGGTCGGCAACCCGGGGAGCGCCCGCACCAGGGCGGTCCTGGCGAGCAGCGCCGCGCCGGCGGCAACGGCGCCCGCTGCCGCAATGCGGATGCAGGGGCGAAGCAGCCGGGAAGGCTCGAGGCCGACATGGCGCCGGAGCGCGCGGAGGTTGAGCGGCAGCAGCGCGAGCGGCGAAAGCGCCAGGGCGGCGCCGGTCGCCTCGACCCCGAACTGCGCCACCACCCCGACAAGCACGGCGGTCGCCCCGACCTGCGCGATCCCGAGAGGGACGTAAGCGCGGGCCTGTCCCGACGCACCCAGCGCCTGGCTCGTGCAGGACACCAAGGCAAACGCGAAGCCCGACAGCGAAGCGGTCTGCAGCAGCGGCACCGCCCCGGTCCAGCGCGATCCGAACACGGCCGGCACCAGGTCCGGCGTGGCAGCGAGGAGGCCCACAGCGATCAGCGCCCAGCTCGCCTGCGCGACCGACACGAGCGAGATGTAGGCCCGGTTGAAGCGCTCGGCCTCTCCGGCGAGGCCCCGCAGCGCCGGCATCATGATGGAGAACGCCGGATAGATCGTGGCGCTGGTGGCGACCTGCAGGAGCCGCTTCAGGAGGTAGTAATAGCCCAGCGACGTTGCATCCAGGGTGAGGCCGACCGCGGCGACATCGACCTTGGTCGTCAGGAAGTCGAGGATGGCCCCCGACGCGGAGTGCGCGCCGAAGGGCGTGAGGCGGCGCAGCGCCTCCATCGAAAAGCGCATCCGTAGCCGCCAGCCGCCCACCGAGAAGACGGTCACGGCGGAGCCGATCCCTTGCCCCACCTGCGCGCCCACGAAGGACCAGATGCCGAAGCCCGTCGCCGCCATGACGATCCCCAGCGCGCCTCCCACCCCGGCCCCGATGGCCGCCCGGATGGCATAGGTCTCGAAGCGCAGGCCCCGGCGGAGCGATGCGAGCGGGATCGACGTCACCGCCATCGTGAAGAAGCACAGCGAGAACCATCGCAGCATGGGCGCCACCAGCGGGTGGCCAAAGCACCAGGCGATGCCGTCCGCGCCCACCTGCACCGCGGCGAACAGCGCCGCGGCGAGCGCCATGTTGGCCCAGAACGCCGTGCTGAGCGTGGCCTCGTCCATGTCCGCCTGCACCACGACCGCGTCGGCGAACCCTCTCGTCAGCGGGAGCTGGAGGAGGGCGGCCACCACCCCGGCGATTGCGGCCACGCCGTAGTCCGCCGGCGAAAGGATGCGGGACAGCACCACGAACGAGACCAGGTTGATCCCCTCCGCGCTTCCCACCTCGAGCAGTATCCACAGCGCCCCGCGGGCGAC
This sequence comes from uncultured Acetobacteraceae bacterium, assembly GCA_964247175.1. Classification (GTDB taxonomy): domain Bacteria; phylum Pseudomonadota; class Alphaproteobacteria; order Acetobacterales; family Acetobacteraceae; genus CAHJXG01. Next base: position 2,246 of record CAXTUO010000314.1, read on the forward strand.
GTCGCGCTTCGCGGTCCCGTCCTCCCGCACGCCCCTAGTTCCCATTCGCTTGTTTTCCGATGTGATCGCCTGGATTCCTTGTCAAAGGTCGCTTCGGGCCGCGCCGACCCGCGTCATTCGCGAGCGCCGGCGATCTCGTCCGGGGGCTGCGCCTCGGCTCAAGGCCGATCGTTCCTCCGAAACGCATGATTTCCGGGGGCGACGGCTTGCAATCGTCTGCTTTTCGCAATCTGTTCCGTCGGCAAGGCGCCATCCCGGGCCGCCTGAGCGGATGAGGTGCTGACGCATGCGACCCCTGAGGACCATTATCGCCGCCCTGGTCGGCTTCGCTTGCCTGATGCCGGCAATCAGCGTCGCCACGGTCGGCAGCCTCGGCCTCCAGCCGGTCCTGCCGCTCCTGGTCCTCCACTGGATCCTTTCTCCCCCGCTTGCCCTCAAGGTCCCCGTGCAGCCGATGCTTTGGGCGTTCCTGAACATCCTGGCGGTCTTCGCCGCGGCCGCCTTGTCGGTGGCCACGGCCAGCATCGGTTTTGCGGTCCTGCACAGCGTCCTGTTCGCCGCCGTCGGCGTGGGCTTCGGGACGCTCCTGGCCGTGCCGGCGGACCGGCGTGCCTTTCTCAACGGCTATCTCGCTTCTGCCCTCGTTTCCAGCGTCCTGGGCATCGCCCAGGCCGTGGTGACCCAGATCACCGGAGAACCCTGGGTGATGGTCAACAGCGCGAACTTCGTCCTCCTTGAGGACGTGACCGGGCGCGCTGCCGCCTTCACCCCGGAGGCCTCGGTGCTCGCCGCCCTGCTCCTGCCGGCCCTGTGTTGCGTGTGGTTCGAGCGCACCAACCCTTCGAGCGTGGTGTGGCCTCCTTTCCGGAGCCTCGGCGCCTTGGTGCTGCTCGGCGCCGGGCTGCTGGCGACCCGTTCCTCCATCCTGCTCGTGGCCCCAGCCGCCATGGCAGCCACGGTCTGCTTCCTGGAGCCGAGTTGGCGCAAGTTCTTCGGCTCCATGGGACGCCTCCTGTTGATCATCGGCGTGGCCGGCCTGGCATTCCTGCCGCTCTACCAGCGGCGCGTCGGCAACAACGACGAGGCGGGCTGGTCCCGGGCATGGCGCGCGCTGAAGATCGAGACGGGGTGGCGGATCTTCACGGAGGAGCCGCTGCTGGGCGCAGGTCCCGGCTACGTGTCCGACGTGAGCCAGTTCTCCCGGCGGCTGCACATCCCGCGGGATATGGCCTGGATGACCCGCGAGCCTCGCAAGGGCGTTGACAGCACCCCGGTTCGGATCCTCGCGGAAACCGGCCTGGTCGGCTTCCTCCTGACCTACTACCCGTTGCTGGCGTTCTGGCGGAAGGCCCGCGCGCTGGCGGGACGGGCCGACTTCCGGCCGCTTTACAGCATGTGCCCGCCGCTGCTCCTGGCGCAGGTCGTCTCCATCGGCTACCGCGACGTGATCATGCTCCTGTTTCCGTGCGTGGTCTTCGCGCTTGCCGCTGACGCCAGGCTGGTTGAGCGGCGACGGGTCCCGGCGGCCCTGAGCCCGCAGGCGGGCAGGGTGCCAACCGGCTGACGGGCGGTGGCCCGACAGCCGGCGGCGTTCCGACCTCCCAGGTCCGGGCCGCATCCAGCCGCATCCGGCCGGAGGATCGCGCCGGCGATCTCCCGGAACCGGGCTCAACCCACGGTTTGCAGGTGCCATTCGAGGCTCAATGGCGACCCGGCGGCGTTCCCCAGCATGAGGCGGCCCTCGGAAGCCGCGAGGGTGCATCCGACCTCCGTGACGGCGGCCACGGCGTCGCCGAACACCGTCCATTCCCCGAACTGATTCCGAGGCGGTCCTCCGTCGCGCGCCGCCGCGGCAAAGACCTTCTGCAGCAAGCCGGGAGCCGTCGCGCCGATCGCGTCGCCTTGCCCCTGTTCCAGCGGCGCCGTGCGTCCACTGACGGTTTGGTTGCCGGCCCGCCGCGTCCCGACCCGGTTGCCGTCCGGGGCGTCCGCCGTCCCTTGGCCCGCCACCCCGTCATGGTTGAGCAGCCCGCCGGCGGCGCCATAGGCGATGCACCCGCTGGTCTGGACCGGACCCACCGTGCCCTTGCCGCGGGCGTCGGCCTTGATCGCGAAGCCGCGGTGCGCCAGGTGACCGTCCTCGATGGCCACGTCGTAGAAGTTGATCCATTCGATCACCCCCGGCCCCGTGGACTGCAGCAGCACGATGTCGTCCGCACGCGCCTCCGTGCCGTCGAGTTCCCCGTTGATCCAGCTGAGTTCCGAGATCTTGGCGTTGTCGCCGCCCGCCCTGCTCGCGTTGACGCACGCGAGGGCGTGCCGTCCCGGCGTGCGGCTCTTGCAGTTCACGAACGTCGTTTGGTTGACAAAGGTGATGTCGAGGTCCGGCGGGATGGCCAGGTGGAAGTTGTCCCGTCCGCTCGACGAGATGAAGACGTTGGTGGCGTTGAGGCTTTCCGTCCAGCTTTCCCTGGCGGCGCCTTCAACGTGCAAGCCGTCGCGCCCGGCCCCGAACAGCCGCAGGTCCCGCAGTTGCGGCGAGTCCGCGCCCGCCACGCGGATCAGGTCGCGTCCCTTGCCCCGGCCGTCGAGCACCAGGCCGCTCACCGTGCCGCCCTGATGCCACTGGTCAAAGGTCCCGGCTTCGACGGAGATGCGGAGGAGGTCCGTCGCGTCGTCCGCGGCGTCCAGGGCGATGACGGGCCAGCCGATGCCGACGAGGCTGCGCGACGCGAGCGGGATCGCCCGCCGGACCCGGTAGGACCCGCGGGTGCGCGGCACGAGCACGACGCCGTTGAGCGGCACGGCGGCGCAGGCGCGCAGGAACGCTTCGGTGTCGTCGTGGACGCC
>CAXTUO010000315.1:0-5066 GCA_964247175.1 uncultured Acetobacteraceae bacterium
CGCCTGGAGCCATCCGGCCCGGGGCACCTGATGCGGCGCCGCGGCGACAAGGCGGTCGTTTCGCCACAGCGCGGCCTTGCTCCGCAGCATTTCCGAAACCAGGAAGGGTACGAAAGCGTCGGGCGTTGATCCGAAGGCGAGCGTCGCGTAGCTGCGGAACCACGGCGCGTCGAGCAGGGCGCCGGGGATCGCGGCTTCTTCCAAGCCGTCCGTCAGCATCAGGTTGTGGGAGAAGATGCGCTTGCAGGCGTGCCAGGCGGCCCGCTCCGGCTTTTCCCGCCAACTGCGCAAGCGGCGGCGGGCGCGGTCGAAGGCGGCGGGCAGGTCGGTGATCACCGGGCCGTGGCCGGAATAGCCGATGCGGGCTGGCAGCCTCGCCAGGCGCTCGATGCTGTCAGCCGCGCGGTCCAGGGAGTCCCCGCCCTCCCGATAAGGGTTCAGCCAGCCGATGTCGGCGTCGTGCAGCGCGTCCCCCAGCACCAGGATGCCATGCTCCGCCGAATGGAGGCTGATGTGCCCGGCCGTATGGCCCGGCGTCGCCACCACCTGCCAGGCCCATCGCCCGGCGCTCACCCTGTCGCCGTCGTGCAGCCGCCGGTTCACCTGATACGGCTCGATCGGTTGCCGCAGCCAGTCGGCGCGGCACGCATCGGAGTCGCGGTTGTTCACCAGCGCCGCTTCCTCCGCCTCCGCCGCGACGAAGACGCCATGCAGCGCCTGCAAGGCGTGGTTGCCGCCGCTATGGTCGCAATGGAAATGCGTGTTGACGACCAAGCCCAATGCGGCCGGTGCCACATTCTGCGTGTGAAGCCAATGCAGCAGGGCCGGAACGTCGGCCCCGAAGCCGGTATCGACCAGCACCGGGCGGCTGCCATGCAGCAGGACGACGTTGGCGCTGGGATACGGGCGCTGGAAGAAGCTGACGGGGATCATCTGGTCCGGGTAGCATGGCGCAACGGAATTTCCACCAGTCTTGGCTATCCTGGCGCGATGTCGAAGGGGCCGGCTGTGGAGCTGGACGGGGCTGCTTGGTGCGGCAGCGCGTCAAATTTTGTTGGGCGCCCGGCATGCGGCGCTGCGGCGTTGCTGCGGGACGCCCTGGCCGCCGTTCCCGGCGTGCGGGACTGGGCGGTTTTGCTGAACTACCGCTTGCTGCGGCTGGGCCGCCGGGTGGATGCGGTCCTGGTCGCGCCGGGTGCCGTCCTGGTGCTCCGCATCGTGATGGATGCATCCCGGTTCCGGTCCGCCGACCGGGTCGCGGTGGAAGATGCCGCCCTCGACCTTGCCGACTTCCATGGCGGCTGCCGGCGCATGCCGGTCATCCCGGTCCTGGTCGTGCCGAACGGCGACCGTCCGCGGGGCGGCAGGCCGCTTCCGCTGCTGGGTGCGGCTCCTGTGGTCGAGACGACCCGTCTGCTGCTGCCGGGCTTGCTGTGCGACATTGCCCGGGGTTTCCCGGCGGTGCCGGGCGCCCCGCCGCCCGGTTCGTGGGCCACCGCGTCCTATCGTCCCGTCCCGGCTTTGATGGAGGCGGCGTGCCTGCTTTACGCCCGCCATGACGTCACGGCGCTGACCTTGGCGCAGGCCGGGCGCGGCGGCCTCGCGCGCACCGCCGCTGCTGTCGCGGAGGCGGTGGATCGCGCCCAGGCGGCTGGGCAGAACTGCGTCGTGTTCGTCACCGGCCAGCCCGGCGCCGGCAAGACCTTGTGCGGCCTCGATCTAGCCTTCGCCCGGCCGGGCACCGCGTTCCTGACCGGCAACCCGACGCTGGTGCACGTCCTCCGGGAAGCCTTGGTGCGGGACGCGGCCGGGCGCGGCATGGCGCGGCGAGCCGCGCAGCAGCGCATGGAAGGGGTGATCCAGGCCCTGCCCCGGTTCCGCGACCACCACGTGCGGGAGCCTGACGCCCCGCCCGAGCGCGTGCTGGTCATCGACGAGGCGCAGCGCTGCTGGACGGCAGGCCATGCCGTCGGCAAGACCCGCAACCGCCCGGTTCCCCTCGCCACTTCGGAAGCCGGCCACCTGCTCGACATCATGGCCCGGCGCCGGGACGGGTCGGTGATCGTTTGCCTGCTCGGCGGCGGGCAGGAGATCCATGACGGCGAGGGCGGCATTGCCGAGTGGGGCCGGGCCTTGGCCGTGCGCCCAGGGTGGCACGCCATCGCGCCTTCGGACGCCATACGGGCTGAGGACCCCCGCCAACGCCTGCCGCCCGGTCCGGCCGTGGCGGTCGATGACCGGCTGCACCTGAGCCAGCCCGTGCGCAGCGTGCATGCGCCGTCCGCCGCGGCGTGGGTGGGAGCGATGCTGTCCAACCAGCCGCTCCAGGCAAACGGCATCGCCCGGGACATGGGCAACCTGCCGTTCCGGCTCACGCGGTCGCTGGACGCGGTGCGGCGGGCGCTGCACGGCCGCGGCACGCGCCAATCGGGGCTGCTTGCCAGTTCTCACGCCCGGCGGCTGCGGGCGGAAGGGCTGGGCAGCGTGCTGCCGCACCAGGACGAGGATGCGGTTGCCCGCTGGTTCCTGGACCGCTGGCCGGACATCCGCAGCGCCGACGCGCTGGAGGTGTTGGCCACCGAATTTTGCGTGCAGGGGCTGGAGCTTGATCACGCAGGCGTCTGCTGGGATGCAGACCTGGTCCGCACGGTTGACGGCGCCGGCTGGCAGGCACGAAACCTGCGCGGCGCCGCGTGGACCACGCTGAACCGGGCTGAGGCGGTGTCGAACCGGCTCAACGCCTACCGCGTGCTGCTGACCCGCGCCCGATTCGCGACGGTGATCTGGGTGCCGCAAGGCGCCGCGCGGGACGCGACCCGTAACCCCGCGCGATACGACGCCGTGGCGGACTACTTGCTGGAGTGCGGAGTCATTCCCATTCCGCTGGACGACGCATCGGCAACGACGGAAGATGCGGCCATGGCCGAACCGATGCTGCTGTGATCCGCTGGCTTGTCGCGCTGCTCCTGTTGACGGGTGCTGCGCAAGCGTCCGAGTTGCGGGTCGCCACCTGGAACCTCGAATGGCTGACGGCCCGCCGCGCCGGCGACCCGGCGCTGCCGGACGATGTCCGGCCGAAGCGTCCGGAGGATATCGACGCCCTCCGCCGCTACGCCCTGACGCTCGACGCCGATGTGATCGCGTTCCAGGAAGTGGACGGCCCTGAGATCGCCGCCCGGGTTTTCCCGCCGGAGCGTTACGCCATCGTCACCACCGCGGATGACGTGGTGCAGCGCGTCGGCTTTGCCATCCGCCGCGGCATTCCGGTGCGCCGCAACCCTGACCTGACCGGGCTTGACGTGTTCCCCGGCGCGCTCCACCGCCTCCGCAGCGGCGCGGACATCACGCTCGACTTGCCTGGCGGGACGCTGCGCCTGCTGGCGGTGCACCTGAAAACCGGCTGCAACCACGACCGCCTTTCGGGCGCGCACGCGGCCAATATCAGCCGGACCTGCGAGACGCTGCGGCGGCAGGTCGCCCCGCTCCAAGGCTGGATCGCCCAGCGGCGGGAAGAAGGAGTGCCCTTCGTGCTGCTCGGGGATTTCAACCGGAGGATGGATGGCCCGGACGACCTTCTGGCCGCCTTGACGGTGGCGGCGCCGCTGGCCCGCGCGACGGAAGGCCGGGGCAGCCCATGCTGGGGCGGCGGCAGCTTCATCGATCATATCCTGGCGGGCGGCGCGGCGCGGGGCTGGATGATGCCGGATAGCCTGCGGGTCATGGTCTATCGGGAAACCAGCGAAGCCGCGAAGGAACAGCTCTCGGATCACTGCCCGGTGTCCGTCCGCTTCCGCCTGCCGGATTAGGCGGCTACTCTCCGCCGGCAGCTGAACGGAGTGTATGCCATGAGCCTGACCGTCCTCATCACCGGCGCAACGGCCGGCTTCGGCGAGGCGATGGCCCGGCGCTTCGTGCGTGATGGCCACCGCGTGATCGCCGCCGGACGCCGGGCTGACCGCTTGGGGAGGCTCGCGCAAGAGCTTGGGAACGCTTTGCTCGCGTTTCCGCTGGACGTGACGGACGCCGCGGCCACGGCGGCGCTGCCGGGGTGCCTGCCGGAAGGATGGCGAACCGTTGACGTGCTGGTGAACAACGCCGGGCTGGCTTTGGGCACGGCACCTGCTTTCCAGGCCAGCCTTGAGGACTGGGACACAATGGTCGCCACCAACGTCACCGGGCTGATCCGGCTGACCCATGCGATGCTGCCGGGCATGGTGGCACGCGACCAGGGCCACATCGTCAACATCAGCAGTTCGGCCGCGACCTACCCTTATCCCGGCGGCAACGTTTATGGCGCGACCAGGGCGTTCGTGACCCAGTTCAGCCTCAACCTGAAGGCAGACCTGGTCGGCACGGGGGTGCGCATCACCGATCTGGAACCCGGCTTGGCCGGGGGCAGCGAGTTCAGCCGGGTACGCTACGGCGGCGACGCCGAGAAGGCCGCGGCAGTCTATGCCGGCACCACCCCGCTATCGCCGGGGGACATCGCCGAGGCGGTCGCCTGGGTCATCGGCCTGCCCCGGCACGTCAACATCAACCGGATGGAGATGATGCCGACCTGTCAGGCGCCGGGACCGCTGGCGATCAAGCGCCGGGACGGCTAAGCCGAAACTGATACGCCCTTCCAGAACGCGACCCGGCCGCGGACGTCAGAGGCCGCCTCCTTGGGTTCCGGATAAAACCACACGGCATCCTTGTTCAGCTTGCCGCCCACGTTCAGCGACATGTAGTGCGCAGTGCCCTTCCACGGGCAGACGCTTGTATGGTCGCTCGGCTCCACAAACTCCGCGCGCAGGCTGGCCACGGGGAAGTAGGCGTTGCCCTCGACCGTGACGATGTCGTCGCTGGATGCGACGATCTGCCCGTTCCAAACTGCCTTCATTACAACCTCCCTGAACGAAAAAGGCCGGGCACTAGGCCCGGCCTGGATCGTGAAAACTATTCCGCCGTTTCCGGTTCCAGTTCCGACGACCCCTCGTCACCATCGCCTTCCGCTTTCGGCTGCGCCGGTTGCGCCGCCTCGGTGAACTCGAATTCCAGCTCGTCGTCGCGCAACGCGACCTTCA
>CAXTUO010000316.1:0-5063 GCA_964247175.1 uncultured Acetobacteraceae bacterium
CAGCGAACCGTTGCCGGAACCCGCAGCGCAGGACGCCGCACCGGCTGCGTTCCGGCATCAGGCCCTGCTTCCCTTGGCGCACCCGCCGCTCCCGCCCTTGCCGCGCGGCCACGGGCGCCGCGTGCTGTGCGTCGGCCATGTGTGGCCCTGCCCGCCGCGCGCCGGCAACGAGTACCGCATCCATCGCATGTTGGCCTGGTTCGCGCAGGGGGGCTGGGACGTGCTGCTGGTGGTCTGCCCCTTGCCGCACGAGATGCCGTCCGGGCAGCAGATGGCGGGCGCCGCGGCCGTTTATCCCAACCTGCTGGTCTGCGACCGCGCGGGCACCCTTTACCACCACCTGCCGGAGGACAGCCGGCTGCTTGACGGTCTCCAGCTTGGCGTGCGGACCGACATCCCGGCGATGCTGGGGGAGGACGACGGCGGCGACCCGGCGCAGGCCCGGCTGCTCGGCCTGCTGCGCACCTTCTGCCCCGACGTGCTCGTGGAACTGCTGCTGCACTTGAAGGACGGCTTCCGGCCGGACCTGCTACTGGCCGAATACGTGTTCATGACCCGGCCATTCCCCCTGCTTCCCGGCGTCACGACGGCCATCGACACCATCGACGTGTTCTCGACCAAGGCGCACAAGGTCGAGCGCCACGGCGTGAGCGACGGCCTCGCCTTGTCGGAGCCGGAGGAAGCGGCGCTGCTGCGCCGGGCGGACATCCTGATCGGCATCCAGCCGGACGAGGCGCGCGACTTGGCCCGGCTGGCCCCGGACCGCAAGGTGGTCAGCGTCGGGGTCGATTTCGCCGTGTGCCGCAACATCCCGGCAGCGCCAGCCGGGGCCGCCGTGCTGCTGGTGGCATCCGGCAACCCGATGAACGCCAAGGGCTTGTCCGACTTCCTCGCCTTCTGCTGGCCTCTCGTGTGCCGGGACGTGCCGGAAGCGGAGCTTTTGGTGGCCGGGGCCGTAGGCGACACGGTCCACGGTGCGCCGGACGGTGTGCGGCTGTTGGGCCGGGTCGAGGACCTCGGCCCGCTTTACGCGGCGGCGCGCGTGGTGATCAACCCGGCGCCCGCCGGCACCGGGCTGAAGATCAAGACCGTCGAGGCGCTGTGCCACCTGCGCCCGGTGGTCTGCTGGCCGTCCGGCGCCGACGGGCTGTCCGAGGAGGCCCGCGCCTTTTGCCACGTCGCCGCCGATTGGTTCGGCTTCGCCGCCCACATCAAGCGCCTGCTGGCGGACGACGAGGAAGCGGCCGCCGCCCTTCACGCCCGCACCCGGCTGGAACACGCCTTCTCGCCCGGCGTAGTGTACGCCCCGCTCCTGGACGCGCTGCATGACTGACGCCGCGTCCGGCGCCTACGACGTGTTCGCGGACCTGTCGGGCACCGGGCTGGATGGGGACGCGGCGGCACGGCACCTGCGGCTGCTGGAAATGCAGTGCGGGTTCGCCCATGCGGCCGGCAGCTTGGCCGTGCTGCCGGACCACGCTGCCGCGCCCACCGCGGCCTGGTCGCGCGCCGTGGCGCACGCGGCGCGGCGGCGGCGGCATTTGGTCGTGGTCCTGGGGCCGCTGCTGCCGGACAACGGCGTGGTGCCGCCGCTCTTGGACGAACTCGGGCGCGACCCGCTGTTCGGCAGCGCGCAGCCGCGCTTTGCCGACTCTGCCACGGACGGGGTGTGGCCGCTGCCCCCCGCCACCGGGCCGGAGGCGGGCGCGGCCCCCACCTCTCGCGCGGCTCTGACCTCCCGCGCGGCCCTGGCGCGGCTGCCGCGCGGCGTGATGACGGCGGAGTGGTCCGCGGCCATGACCGCCATCCGGTGGGAGGTGGTGTCCGCGATGGAGCCGGACGCGCAGTTCGCTTCCGTGCGGGGCGCGGTTGCCCACGGTCTCTGCCAGGCCCGGCGGCGGGGATTTCGCAACACCGTGGCGAACCGCGTCGTCGTTTCTTCGGCGCTGCCGCCGGGCGACCTTTACCCGGCATTGCCGGCGGAGGACTTGGCCCGGCTGTCGGCGCTGTATCCCGACACGGCGCGCGCCGCGGCGGAGAACGACAGGCTGGCACAGCGCCGGCTGGAGCCGCTCCTCGGCGCCGCCTACCCCGCGCCCGGCGCGCGCCGCCGCCTGCTGCTCAACTGCCGTGGCCTCACCACCCTGCACAACGGCACCTCGAAGTGCGTGCTGGGCATGTTGGACGGTTTTGCGGCCTTGGATGCGCCCTGGCAGATCGACATCCTCGCCGACGCCGCGGCCACCGAGTTCCACGGCATGGCGGCGCGCTACCCTCAGTTCAACCTTCTGTCCGGCGACCTGCCCGGCGGCTACGCCGCCGCCGTGATGCTCAACCAGCCCTGGGCCGTCGAGACGGTGGCCGAAATGCACCGCGCCGCCTTCCTGATCGCCTTCAACATCCTCGACACTATCGGCTGGGACATCCTGTTCCCCGCGCCGGAACGCCTGGAATGGGCGTGGCGCTTCGTCGCCCGACACTCCGACCTCCTGATGTACATCTCCGGCTTCTCGCAGGACCGCTTCCGGACCCGCTTCCCGGTGGCGCCGGGTGTCACGGAGCAGGTGGTGCACCTGAGCTTCCGCACGGAGGAGCACGCGCTGCGGCGGTTCCGGGACGTGCCGCCCGGAGGGCACGTCCTGTTGTTCGGCAACAGCTACGACCACAAGGGCATCGCGCCCACGTTGCGGCTGCTGGCCGAGGCGTTCCCGCTGCAGGACTTCGCCGTGCTCGGCGGGCAAGGGCCGGCCGTGGCCGGGGTGCACGTGATCCCGAGCGGCGAGCTGTCCGAAGACGAGGTGCACCGCCTGGTCGCGACCGCCCGCGCCGTGGTGTACCCGTCGTTCTACGAGGGCTTCGGCCTCCCGGTGGTGGAAAGCCTGGCCTATGGCCGCCCGGTGCTGGTTCGGCGCAGCCCGCTGTGGACGGAGATCGCGTCGCATTCCCGCCTGCCGGGCCGGATGATCGAGTTCGACGACGCGGCCTCCTTGATCGAGGCGCTGGGCCGGGTGCTGTCGGGATCGCCGCCGCCCGGCCTGCCGTTCGGCGCGGCGCTGGCGGAAGCGCAAGCGCCTACCGGCTGGCGCGACGCGGCGGCGGCGGTGCTGCGCGGCGTCGAGCACCGGCTGGCCCATGGCGGCACCGGGCACTGGCAGGACCGGGACGAGGCGCTGCGGACGGCCAGCCTATGAGCAAACCAGGCACGCGCGTCGTCACCTTGCTGGCCCGGCACGGCACCGGCAAGTACCGCGACGCCCTTCCGGACATCCGAGCGCTGTTCGCGCAGCAGATGCCGGAGTTCAGGCACGAGGTGGTGGTGATCGACAACGCGCTCGACCGGAATCACGCGGAGCCGCTGGGGCCGGGCGTCACGCTGATCGGCGGCGACAACGCCGCCTGGGAGTTCTCCGCCTGGGACCGCGGCATCGCGCATCTCGGGCCGCGCCTCGACGAGTACGACTGGGTGCACCTCGCCACCTCGGCCTTCCGGCAGCTTTACACGCGCTACCTCGGCCGCTTCGATGCGGACATGCTGGGCCTCCTGGCCGGGCGTGCCGCCGCGGTGGGGCACATCGATTATTTCAACGAACCCGTCGCGTTTGCCGGGCGCAGCCTGCAATCCTGGCTGCGCAGCTCCTTCGTGCTGCTGCCGCCGGCGGAGCTTCGGCTGCTCGGCTCGCTGAACAGCGTAACCGACCGGAGCCGCTTGTTTACCGGCAAGCCCACGGTGCCGTTCCGCGGGGACGCCCCGCTTTCGGCCGCGTACCAGCAGAACATCCTGAGCTGGCTGACCGGGGCGGGGACCGGCCAGGGCACGGAATGGCACTCGCGCTTCGTCTTGTCGGAGCAGACGCTGCGGTTTTTCGAAGACAAGGCCGTGGCGGTCCTGAACGAGCAGATGCTGAGCAGCCGCCTCCGCGCGCAAGGGTGCGGCATCGTCGATGCGACATGGCTTGCGACCCGCGCCGGGCAGTCCTTTCCGGCTGTCCGACCGCTGGGAACGATCCCCGACTGGCGCGTCCAGGTCACGTCGCGCGACGTGGACAGCGCCGATCCCGCCATCCTGCCCTGATCCCGGACCGTCTCGGCCGCGGCATGGAGGAGACGCCCGCGGCGGCCTCGCAATCCCTTTATTCAAACAGGGCCGCAGTGCCGGGCGGGCGGAAACGCGATGCGGCGGGCGTGGCCTGCGCTACTCCGCTTCCTCGAACGTCACCGCGACATCCGCGTTGGCGGACAGCCGCACGGTGCCGTCCTCGATGTCGGCGATCAGCCCGGTGGAGATGTAATGATGCCGCTGGTCGCTCGAATCCTTCTTCGTGAGCTTGATGCGGTCGCCTTGGAGGTGGTCAACGGTGCCGACATGCACGCCATCGGCGCCGATGACATCCGCATGTTCCTTGATCTGGCTGAAATCGACCATGGTTAACCCTTCGTGCTGATACCGGCGTCAACGCCGCAGAACGCCGGCAGTCGCATGACGTTCGTTGCTTGCCTTGCTGAAACACCCGGGCTTGTCGGCGGCACCATCTTCAAGATCCTGTGTGGCCTGCCTGGCCGGGGATGCCGGCCATCGTGACCGTCAAGAAGCCTGACGCCTCGCCGCCGCTGGCGGTCGCGGCCCTGCTTGCGGCGCTGGCGGGCGGGGTGGACGCCATCGGCTACCTGCTGCTCGGCCCGCTGTTCGTTTCGTTCATGAGCGGCAACAGCACGGTCCTCAGCGTTTCGCTGGCGCGGCACCAATGGTCCGAGGCCATGCGCGCCGGCGGCATCATCATGCTGTTCGTCCTCGGCGGCGCTCTGGGCGCGGTGGTCGCGCGGCTCGCGGGGCGGTGGCGCATGCCGGTTGTGCTGCTCGCCGTGGCGCTGCTGCTGGCCGTCGCGGCCGGGTGGTCGGGGGACGGGCTGCCGGTTGGCGCCTTGGCCGCGACCGTGCTGGCCATGGGGGCGCTGAACGCGGCGCTCGACCGCGCGGGCGGCGTCTCGGTTGGCCTCACCTACGTGACCGGCGCGCTGGCCCATTTCGGCCGCGGGCTGGGCGACGCGCTCGCGGGCCATGGCGG
>CAXTUO010000317.1:0-5050 GCA_964247175.1 uncultured Acetobacteraceae bacterium
GCTGCTGAAGTACCTGCGGCGGCATCCGGTGCCGCGCGTCACCATCGCCGGATGCGGCAGCACCTACTACGCCGGCATGGCCGGACGGCACTGGATGGAGGACCTGGCCCGCTTGCCCACGGACATTGACGTGGCCAGCGAACTTCGCTACCGCGCGCCGCCCTTGACGCCGGGCGGCATCGGCTTGGCGGTGAGCCAGTCTGGTGAAACGGCGGACACCTTGGCGGCGCTGCGCTACATGCGGGGCGCCGGGCAGCACCTGCTGGCGGTGCTGAACGTGCCGGAAAGCACCATGGCGCGCGAAGCCGACGTGGTGCTGGAAACCGTGGCCGGACCGGAGATCGGCGTGGCCAGCACCAAGGCGTTCACCGCGCAACTGACGGTGCTGGCCTGCCTGGCCATCGGCGCCGGCCGCGCCCGCGGCACCGTCACGGAAGCGCGCGAAGCGGAGCTGGTCGCGGCGCTGCTGGAGCTGCCGTCCCGCGCCGCGGAGGTTCTGGCGCACGCCGAGCCGATCCAGCGCCTCGCCGCCCGCATGGCCGAGGCGCGGGACGTGCTGTGCCTGGGCCGCGGCGCCTGCCACGCCATCGCGCTGGAAGCGGCGCTGAAGCTCAAGGAAATCTGCTACATCCACGCGGAAGGCTATGCCGCCGGGGAAATGAAGCACGGCCCGATCGCGCTGATCGACCGGCACGTGCCGATCCTGGCCATCGTGCCGTCCGGCCCGCTGTTCGAGAAAACGGCGTCGAACGTGCAGGAGGCCGGCGCCCGCGGCGGCCAGGTGGTGGTGCTCAGCGACGCCGCCGGCTGCGCCAAGCTGCGGTCGATCTCGGCGGAGATGATCGAGCTGCCGACGGTGGACCCGTTCGTCGCCCCTATCCTGCACGCGATCGCGGCGCAGATGCTGGCCTACCACACGGCCGTGCTGCGCGGCACGGACGTGGACCAGCCGCGCAACCTGGCAAAAAGCGTCACGGTCGAATGAGCGGCTGGGGGAGCAGCCGGCACGCCGGCGGCCACGGGCCGGCGCACCCAGCGCTTCGGCACGTCGCGTCACGGAGGCGGGATTGACGACCTACACGATCACCGGCGGCGCCGGCTTCATCGGATCGCATCTGGCCGATGCCTTGCTGGCGCAGGGGCATCATGTGCGCGTGCTGGACGACTTCTCGACCGGGCGGATCGAGAACCTGGACCCGCGCTGCGAGGTGTTGCGCGGCGATGTGTGCGATCCCGCCGCGGTCCGGCGTGCGCTGCGCGGCGCGTCCGGCTGCTTCCATTTGGCGGCAGTGGCGTCCGTGGTGCGGGCGAACGAGGATTGGCTCGGCACGCACCGGGTCAACCTGGGCGGCACGATCACGGTGTACGACGCGGCCCGCGCGCTGGGCGGCCTGCCGGTGGTTTATGCCTCCTCGGCGGCGGTGTACGGCAACGTGGCGGGGTTCGCGCGGGAGGACGCCGTGCCGGCGCCGCGCACGGCCTACGGCGCCGACAAGCTGGGAAGCGAGCAGCACGCCGGGGTGGGCCTGCTGGTCCATGGCGTGCCCTCGGTCGGGTTCCGCTTCTTCAACGTGTACGGGCCGCGGCAGGACCCGTCCTCGCCATACAGCGGCGTTATCTCGATCTTCGCCCGTGCGATCGGGGCCGGCCAGCCGGTGACGCTGCACGGGGACGGCTCGCAGACCCGGGATTTCGTGTTCGTGGGCGATGTCGTGAAGCACCTGGTCGCCGGGATGCAGCACCTCGCCGACCAGCCCGGCGCCTACCTGCTCAACGTATGCACGGGGCAGGAAACCTCGGTGGCGGAGCTGGCGCACGCCATCGGCATCGCCACCCGGCGCCAGCCGGTCATCCGCCGCGGGCCGCCGCGCCCCGGCGACATCGCGCAGTCTGTGGGATCGCCGCGGCTCGCGTCGTTGACGCTCGGCATCAAGGCGCGGACGTCATTGGCCGACGGCTTGGTGGCGACGCTCGCGGCGCTGCCCGTGCAGGGGCCGCCCGAGCACGCCACCTCGGGTTAGGAATCGTCAAACGTATCGTTTGCACGCGATTTGGTGTAAGTCAGCAGCAATCCTGTGGCATAGTCCGATGCCGCCGCGACGGAGGCGTGTAGCTCAGTGGCAGAGCGCTGCCATCACATGGCAGAGGCCGGGGGTTCAACTCCTTCCGCGCCTACCATCGCGCGGCATGGGCGGGCTTGACCCGGCGGTTGGATTGGATCGGGGCGAAGACGGTTCAGGGTCAAGATGGGTCAGGGTGAAGACGGGGCGATGATGGTGGCCAGGAATTGGACGCGGATGGGCTGGTCGCGCTGGGCCGCGGTGCTGGCGTTGGCCCTGCCGGCGCTGGCGGGTTGCCACCGGGGCGGCGCCCCGGACGCCTCGGCCGTCCGTCCATCGACCGGGGTGGCGACGAGCGCGCCCTACCTGATCGGACCCGGCGACCAGTTGAGCGTGTTCGTGTACCAGTCCCCGCAACTCAGCGTGCCGAACCTCGCCGTGCGCCCCGACGGGCGGATTTCACTACCGCTGATCCCCGACATCGTCGCCGCCGGTAAGACGCCGACGGCGCTGTCCAAGGACATCGAGGGGAAGCTCAAGGAATACGTGAAGGAGCCGAACGTTTCGGTGATCGTCAGCGGCTTCGTGGGTCCCTTGGACCGGCAGATCCGGGTGATCGGGGAAGCGACGGAACCGTTGGCCATCCCGTACCGCGACAAGATGACGGTGCTGGACGTGATGATCCAGACCAAGGGCCTGACCCGCTACGCCGCGGGCAACAGCTCGGTGATCGTGCGTGACGTGGGCGGGACGCGGCAAACCCTCAAGGTCCGGCTGAGCGACCTGCTGCGGGACGGGGACATCGACCAGAACGTCGCGATGCTGCCGGGCGACACGCTGATCATCCCGCAAAGCTGGTTCTGACCGGCCAGGCACGCGGCTAAGCTTCGGAGTTTACGCATCGATGCACGCATTGCAGGTCCTGCTGCGCAAGCAGATCACGGCGGCTTGGCGCTATCGCTGGCCGGCGGTGTTCTTTTCCTGGCTGGTCTGCGTGGTCGGCTGGGCCGTGACGTTCACCATCCCGAACACCTACGAGGCGAGCGCCCGGCTCTACGTCGATGCCGATGTCGTGCTGACGCCGCTGCTGCGCGGCATCGCGGTCGATAGCTCCTCCGCCGCCCAGCTCGACGTGTTGCAGCGCACGCTGCTGAGCCGGCCGAACCTGGAGAAGCTGATCTCCAAGACCGACCTTGAGCTGGACCTGAAAAGCGCGGCGGACCGCGAGTCGCTGGTGGCCCAACTGGCGGCCGATATCCGGATCACGCCGCAAACGCGCAACCTGTTCACCATCGCCTACCGCAGCACGTCGCCCAAGCTGGCGTTCGACGTGGTGCGGACCATGCTGACCACGTTCGTCGAGAGCAAGACCGGCAACAACCGCAACGACCTGGAAAACGCCGGCAAGTTCCTGGCCGCGCAGATCGCCCTGTATGAGCGCCAGTTGCAGGAAGCCGAACGCAGGCGGGCCGAGTTCCGCGCCAAGTACGTCGATATCCTGCCGGCCGGGGACGGCGGCGCGTCGCGGCTCGAAGCGCAGCAGGGCAACGTCCGCGCGCTGCAAGGGCAGTTGCTGGACGCCATCGCCCGGCGCGAGGCGCTGGCTCATGAGCTGTCAACCACGCCGCAGCTCATTACGACCGAATCGGATGGTCCTGGCGGCATCGGCGGCTCGTCGCGCCTGCAAGAGGCGGAGCGCACGTTGCAGGAACTCCGGCTGCGCTACACCGAGCAAAGCCCGGACGTGGTGGCGCAGCGCAACCTGGTCGCCGCCCTGCGGTCGAGCGGGACGGGCAGCGATCCCGGCACAGCGCCGCGCAGCGGGCCGCGCAACCGCTCGGTCCCCAACCCGGTGTTCGAGCAGCTCAAGGTGCGCAACATCGAGAACGACGCGGTGATCGCCTCCCTGCAACGGCAGATCCAGGACGCGACCCGCGAGCGCGACCGCCTGGAGGAGATCGCGCGGGGCGCGCCGCAACTGCAGGCGGACTTCGCCAACGTGAACCGGGACTACGAGGTGCTGCGCCGGAACTACGACGACCTGCTGGCCCGGCGCGAGTCGATGCGGATTTCAAGTGCGGCGGAGGCGGACGGGGACAAGGTGAAGGTGCAGGTCATCGACCCGCCGCAGGTCCCGCAGAACCCCGTCGCGCCCAAGCGGGTGCTGCTGATCTCCGGCGTGCTGGCGGCGGGCTTTGCCGCCGGGGTCGGCTTGGCGCTGCTGCTCGTGCAGATGGACCAGTCGTTCCACACGGTGGAGGACCTGCGCACCATGGGCTTCCTGGTCGTGGGCGGCGTGTCGTTCCTGGGGGACACCGTGCCGTTCAGCCGGCGTGCCCTGGCCATCGGCGTGTTCGTGCTGGCCGTGTCGGTGCCGATGATCCTCTACACCGGCCTGCTGATGCGGCTCGTCAAGACGGCTGTGGTGGTTTGAAGGAACGGGAGGCGCGCGGTGGATGACCGCGTCTGATAGGCCGCGGCGGCGCCCCGCTCCCGTCCGGAAGACCCATCCTTGACGATCCGGCAGTGCGCGGTCCTGGTGGGTGGCCTCGGCACCCGCCTTGGCGTCCTCACGGCGACAACCCCGAAACCGCTGCTGACCGTGGGTGGGCGGCCGTTCCTGGCATGGCTGCTGCGGGAGGTCGTGCGCTACGGCATCACCGACGTGCTCCTGTTGACTGGGCACCTGTCGGAGGCCCTGCAAGCCGGCCTGCAGGACTTGCGCGACCGCCTGCCGCGGGCGGTCGCGCTGGCCGTCAGCCAGGAGCCGGTCCGGGCCGGCACGGGGGGGGCGCTGCATCATGCCCGGGAGCACCTGCATGACAGCTTCCTGCTGCTGAACGGCGATTCGCTGTTCGACTGCGACCTGGCCCCGCTGCTTACCCCCGAGCCTGGGGTCATGGGCCGCCTGGCGCTTCGCCGCCTGGCGGATGCCTCGCGCTACGGCGTGGTTGAAACGGAGGGCGACCGCGTCACGGCGTTCCGGGAAC
>CAXTUO010000318.1:0-5037 GCA_964247175.1 uncultured Acetobacteraceae bacterium
GCCTCCTTGCAGACGGACAACGCGCAACTGGCTAATCCGGTCAAACAGGCTCTCATATTGCCCCCAGTCACTCTCACGACCGTAAAGCAACTCTTCTATCTTTACAACAATGCAACAAATTTTGGCTATGGCTCTCGCGAGCCCGAGGCTACATGCCGTTTTCGCAGGCGTTAGTCTGAGATTTACTGCAGCAGATTTGTTCCCTCCACCCGCATCCCCCCATCCTCAAACACCCGCAACACGCTGCAAGACCCCGCCCCAAGCTCGATCCGCTGCATCAAATCAAGCGGCACCCCCAAGCTATGCGCCAGCACCGCCTTCAACACGTCCTGATGGCTGACCAGCACCACCTCGCCCTCCGGAACCGCCTCCCGCCACCGCGCAAGACAACGCAGCGCACGGCCCAGCGCTTCCAGCATCGTTTCCCCGCCCGGCGTCGGCACCGTGCCGCGGAACTGGTTCCAGGCCTGCCACCCCGGCGCGTCTTGCAAGGCCTCGAACGTCATTCCGGTCCAATCGCCGAAGTCGATCTCGTTCAGCCCGGCATCCGTCGCGACCTCAAGCCCGAGTGCCGCGGCAATCGGCGCCGCGGTCTCCTGCGCGCGCTGCAACGGGCTGGACGCCACCGCCGCGACCGCCCGGCTCGAGAAATGCCGGGCCAGCCGAGCCGCCTGCTCCCGCCCGCGCTCATTCAGCGGCACACCCGGCATCCGCCCGGTCAGCACGCGGCCCAGCAAGCCATGCTCCGCATGGCGGACCAGGTGGAAGACGGTCATTTGGTCTTGGGGCTATCCCGCTCTGCGAACGAGTCGTCCAGCTTGCTGTCCCACAGCCGCACGCCGCCGGTGATCCCGGCCGTGTTCGGCACGATCTTCACGTCCTTGGGCAGCTTCAGATCAAGCTTCTGCGCGTCGCCCCCGCCAATATAAAGCATGTCGAAATTCACCACCGCCCGAAGCTGCGCCAGCGCCCGCTCCACCCGGCGCTCCCACTGCTTCTGGCCGACCTTGTTCAGCGCCTCGACGCCCAAGTACTCGTCGTAGGTCATGTCCTTGCGGATCACGTGCTGGCTCATCTCCAACTGCGGGGCGGGCCGGCCGTCTTGATACAGCGCGAAGCCGAAGCCGGTGCCCAGGGTGATCACGCACTCCAACCCCTGGCCGGAGATCACGCCCAGGCCCTGCACATTCGCGTCGTTCAACATGCGGACCGGCTTGCCCAGTTGCGCCTGCAAGGCGCCGGCCAGGTCGAAGCCCGCCCAGTCCTTGGTGCCGAGGTTCGGCGCCGTCTGCACCACGGCGTGCTTGATCAGGCCCGGAAAGCCGACGGACACGCGGTCATACGGCCCAAGCTGCTTGACCAGCCCCACCAGCGCCGGCACGACCTGGTCCGGCGGGGATGGGCGCATCGTCGGCACCTTGACGCGCTTGCCCACCATGGCCCCATCGCGGTCAAGCAGGCCCGCCTTGAGGTTGCTGCCGCCGATGTCGATGGCCACGGTGATCGGGCCGGGCGCCGAGCCGTTGGACGCCGCCGGCTGGTCCGCCGCAGAGGCCGTTTTGCTCATCAAAGCTCCAGGATCTTAGGGCCGGCCTGCGTGCCCGCGATGACGCGGGTCGCCATGCCGATGAACAGCCCGGTCTCGACCACGCCGACAATGGCCTTGAGGCGGGCGTGCAGCGCCGCCGGGTCGTCGGTGGCGAAGGCGCAATCGGCGATCATGTTGCCGCCGTCGGTGCGGAACGGCGCGCCGTCCGGCCCTTGCCGCACCAGACCGTCCACGCCGGCGTCACCCAGGCGGGCGAGCGTCGATTGCCAGCCGAACGACACGATCTCCACCGGCAGGCGCACGCCGCCGAGCTTTGGCGCCAGCTTGCTTTCGTCCACGATGACCGTCATGCGCCGGCTGGCGGCGGCAACGATCTTCTCCCGCAACAGCGCACCGCCCAGGCCCTTGATGAGGTCGAGCGTGCCGGTGTGCACCTCGTCCGCGCCGTCGATGGTCAGGTCGATGCGGGTGTGGTCGGCAAAGCTCGCCAAAGGGATGCCCAATCCCCTCGCCTGCTCCGCTGTGCGCTCCGAGGTCGGAATGCCGACGATGCGCAACCCGGCCTTCACCCGCGCGCCCAGGGCCGCAACCGCGAGCGTCGCCGTGGAGCCGGTGCCGAGGCCCAGCACCATGCCGTCCCGCACCTCCGCCACCGCCGTATCCGCCGCCTGCTGCTTGAGCGCGGCCTGGTCCAACGGGTCCGGCATCACGCGATGCCCGGCAGGTGCGCGATGACGGCCTGCACGATCTCCGGGGGCCGCGACGCCACGGACACGACGATGGGATGCTCGTCGGGCACGGGCTCCTCCAGCGCCGCGAACTGGCTATCGACCAGGGTCGCCGGCATGTAATGGTTCATCCGGGCGGCCTGGCGCGTGGCGATCAGTTGCTTGTCGCCTTGCAGGTAAACCAGGCGCACGTCGGGCCGGCCTTTCAGCAGGATGTCGCGATACGCCCGGCGCAGGGCGGAACATGCTACCACGCCGTGCCGCCCGGCGGACCGCGTGGCGTCGATCCAGGCGGCAATGGCGGCCAGCCATGGCCAGCGGTCCGCGTCGTCCAGCGGCGTCCCGCCATGCATCTTGGCGACGTTCTCCGGCGGGTGGAAATCGTCGCCGTCCTCATACTCCCAACCGAGCCGCCCGGCCAGCAACGCGCCAACCGTGGTCTTGCCGGAGCCGGAAACACCCATGACGACAAGGACAGATGGGACGGAAGCGGTCATGCCGGCAACGATAACGGCAAGCGCGCCACCTTCCTAGCCCGCCGCCGCCTGGTCGATGAACCAGTGCAGTTCCCCCGTGGGATGGTAGCGCGCCGCCGGCAAGTCTGAGGCGCCCGCCCGCACCCGGGCCAGCACCTCCCGCTTGTCCGCGCCTGCCACAAGGAAGGCGGCGTGGCGGCAGCTTTCCAGCGCCGGGTAGGTGAGCGTGATCCGCGTCGGCTCGCCCCTGGGCGTCACCGCGGCGGCCCAGGCGGTGCGCTCTTTCAGCACCGGCGTGTCGGGGAACAGCGACGCCGTGTGCCCGTTGGTGCCCAGGCCGAGCAGCACGATGTCGAACAGCGGGCGGAGCGGATCAAGTGTCTGCCCGCCATGGTAGGCTTGCAGCGTGATCTGGTAGCGCGCGGCGGCCTCTTCGGCCGACATGCCCTCGGTCGGGACCGGATGGATGTTGCCGGGCGGGGCGCCGACCCGGCCCAGCATCGCCTCCGTCGTCATGCGGTAGTTGCTGCGCGGGTCGTCCTGCGGCACGAAACGCTCGTCGCCCCAGAACCAATGCACCCGGTCCCACGGCACCCGGTCCACGTAGGGCGGCGCGGCCAGGGCCTGATACAGCAGCTTCGGCGTGGACCCGCCCGACAGCGCGACCGCGGCCGGCCCGGGCCGCGCCTGCAGGAGACCCACCATCCAGTCCGCCACGTGCGCGGCGAGTGCGGGAGCATCGGCGAGCACCACCGGGTCCATCAGCGGTTCCTCGGCAGGATGAACTGGTCCACCGCCTGTGCCCAGCCGTCGGCGTCGTTGGTCCCGGTGACCGCGGCGGCGCGGGCCTGCACCGCGGGCGAGGCGTTGCCCATGGCGACCGCGAAACCGACCACGTCGAACATCGGCAGATCGTTCTCCATGTCGCCCAGCACCGCCACCTCCGCCAGATCCACGCCGACATGCGCCGCCAGCATGCGGACCGCGTTGCCCTTGTTCGCGTCGCGGTGCGTCACGTCGAGGTAATAGGTCTGCGACCGCTTGGCATTGGCCGTGCCGCCGAGCATCGCTTGCAGCTCCGTTTCCAGCCCGGCCAGCAAGGGGGCGTCGTCGGACACACCCACCACCTTGCCGGCTTGGCTGATGTAGGGATCGAAGCTCTCGACGATCCGCTCCCCGAACCGCACGGTGTGGCGCTCGTGGTCCACATGCGGGCCGTCCGGGTCCTGCGCCAGCCATTCCTGCCCGGTGAACAGCCAGGCGCTGACGTGGCTGCGGGCGAACAGGTCCAGCGCGGTGCGCGCGGCGTCCGGCGGCACGGTGTGCTGCTCCACCACAGTGCCATCCGGCTGCATGATCGTGCCGCCGTTGAACCCGGCCAGCAGGCCCGCCAGCCCCAGCTCCTTCGCGATCCACAACATGCCGCGCGGCGGGCGGGCGCTGACGATGGCAAGCGGGACGCCCGCCGCCCGCAGCCGCCCGGCCGCGGCCACGGTGCCGGGCGCCAGCGACTTGTCGGTCTGCACCAGCGTACCGTCCACGTCGGACACCACGAGGCGGACGGGACGGGTGTGGATGGGGCGGGTCATGCGCCGAGCGCCAGCCAATGGCGGCCGTCCCGTTCCAGCAGCGCGTCCGCTGCCGCCGGGCCGGCCGACCCGGCGGCATAGGGCTGCACGGCCGTGTGGCCGGCCGCGACCTCGTCCAGGATCGGCTGCACGACCTCCCAGCCGGCCTCCACGTTGTCCGCCCGTTGGAACAGCGTCGCATCGCCGATCATCACGTCGTACAGCAGCGTCTCGTATCCGGTGTTGGACGGGGTGTTAAAATAGTCGGCGTAGCGGAAATCCATCGCCACCCGGCCGAGGCGCAGCGTCGGCCCCGGCACCTTGCCGCTGATGTTCAGCGTAATGCCCTCGCTCGGTTGCACGTGGATGACCATGGCGTTGGGCGTCAGCTTATTGACCGGCGTGTCGCGGAACATCGCATAGGGCGCCTGCTTGAAATGCACCACGATCTCCGTGCGGCGCACCGTCATGCGCTTGCCGGTCCGCACGTAGAACGGCACCCCGGCCCAGCGGAAGTTGTCAACCTTGAGACGCATGGCGACGTAGGTCTCGGTCGTGCTGTCGGCGGCAACGTCCGGCTCTTCGCGGTAGCCCGGCACGTCATGGCCGCCCAGGCGTCCCGGGCCGTACTGGCCGCGCACCACGTCCCGTGCCACGCGCATGGCGTCCAGCGGCTTGATCGCCTGCAGGACCTTGGCCTTTTCCGTCCGCACCGC
>CAXTUO010000319.1:0-3946 GCA_964247175.1 uncultured Acetobacteraceae bacterium
GTCCTGACGCGGGCCGCATCCTGTTCGACGGACAGGAGGTCGCGCACGCTTCTCCGCAGGCCGCGGCGGCGCGCGGCATCGTCATCGCCCACCAGCACCCGAGCCTGGCGCCGGACCTGCCGCTTTGGGAGAACCTGTTCCTCGGCGCCGAGCAGTGCGGGACGAGCGGCTTCGTCCGCCGCCGCGAATCCCGCCGCATGGCGCGCGCGCTGCTCGACGGGCTGGGCGCCCCGGTGGACGTGGACCAGCCGGCGGGGATGCTGACCGCGGCCGGGCAGCAGATGGCGGAGGTCGCCCGCGCCCTGTCCCGCCGGCCCCGCCTGCTGATCCTGGACGAGCCGACCGCCGCCCTGGCCGCGGCCGAGGTTGCGCGCTTGTTCGCCGCCGTGCGGGCGCTGACCGCGTCCGGGGCGGGCGTGATCTTCATCTCGCACCGCTTGCAGGAGGTCGAGGACATCTGCGACAGCATCCTCGTGCTGCGCAACGGGCACCATGTCGGGGCTTGGGACACCGCGGGACGGCTGGACGAGCGGCGCATCCTGGATTTGATGGCCGGCGACCCCGAGGCCGCGCCGAGGCCACCGGCCCGGCGCACCGTCGGCGAGGCCGTGCTGCACCTTGAGGGCGTGCGGTCCGGCAGCACCCTGCGCGGCGTGGACCTGGAGGTGCGGCGCGGCGAGATCGTCGGGCTGGCCGGGCTTCAAGGACAAGGGCAGGAGGAACTGCTGGAGGTGATCGCCGGCTTCCGGCGCCTGGACGGCGGCAGCCTCCTGCACCGGGGCGAGCGCGTAGTGCCGAAGCTGCCGCGCGACATGATCCGACGCGGCGTCTGCCTGGTGCCCAACGACCGCCATCGCCAGGGCTTGTTCATGGACGGGTCGGTGGGCGAGAACCTCGGCTACGTGCGCGTCTGCCTCGACCGCCGGCCCTGGCGCCTGCCCCGTGCCGAGCTGCGGGCCTTCGCCGGGCAGGCGATCCGGCGCCTGCTGATCAAGACAAATGGGCCGGAACAGCCGGTCTCCGCCCTGAGCGGCGGCAACCAGCAGAAGGTCGTGGTCGGCAAGTGGCTCGCGGCGGAGATCAGCGTGCTGCTGCTCAGCGACCCGACCAAGGGCGTCGATGTTCATGCGCGGACGGAGATCTACGCGACGCTCGGCGGGCTGGCGGCCGGAGGCAGCGCGGTGCTGGTCTTCGCGTCTGACGTGCAGGAACTGCTGGCCCACTGCGACCGCATCCTGGTGATGTTCGAGGGCCGCATCGTCGAGGTGCTGGCCGGCGCCGCGATGAGCGAGGGACGGGTGATGGCGGCGGCGTTCGGGAAGGCGGCGTGACTGGCCGTGTCATTGGCGGCGGGCCATGGGCCGGGCTGCGGCGCGGCGGCACCCTGCCGGCGCTTGCGATGCTTGCCGTGGCGGTCGGGCTGAACGCTTGGCTGCAGCCGGGCTTCTTTAGCCGGGCTTCGCTTGAAAGCAACATCGCGACGTTTGCGCCCACGATCCTCGCCTGCGTGGCGCAGGCCGTCATCGTGCTGAGCGGGGAGCTGGACCTTTCGCTCGGCGCCGGGGTGTCGCTGCTCAACTGCGTGCTCGCCTCGGTCCCCGCGGCCGACGTGGGCGGCCCGGGCGTCGTGGCAGCGCTCGCGTTGGTCCTTGCGCTGGCCCTGGGGACGGCGAACGGGCTGCTCGTCGCCTACGCCGGGCTGCCCTCGCTGGTCGGCACCTTCGCCACCGGCGCCATCTGGTACGGGCTGGCCCTTGCGCTGATGCCGCAGCCCGGCGGCGAGATCGACGCCTCCATGGGCGACCTTTATGCGGGCGGCCTGGGCGGCCTGCCCGCGCCGCTGCTGATGGTATCCGCCGCCATGGCCGGCTGGACGCTGCTGGGGCGGCACCGGCTCGGGCGCCGGCTCGTCGCGGTGGGCAGCAGCCCGGCCGCCGCCTTCCAGGCCGGGGTTCCCGTGCGCCGGGTGAAGCTGCTGGCCTACGTGGCGGCCTGGGTGCTGGTGTTCCTGTCCGCGCTCGCGATCTCCTCGCAAACGCTTTCAGGGGATGCCCAACTCGGCCAGGCCTATACCTTGACCTCGGTCGCCGCGGTCGTGATCGGCGGCGTGTCGCTGGCGGGCGGGCGAGGCTCGCCCTGGGGGGCGCTGGTCGGCGCCCTGGTGCTCGGGATCGTCGCCAATGTCATCTACTTCGCCGGCATCCCGAGCATCTGGCAGGAGTTCTTCAAGGGCCTGGTCATCGTCGCCGCGCTGGCCTTCATGGTGTTCGAGCAGCGTCCGCGGAGGGCCGCATGAGCGGGCAGGCCTGGCGCCCGGCGCTGCTGATCGGCATCGCCGCCGCGCTGCTGCTCGCGGGCCAGGTGCTGCTGCCGGGCTTTCTGGGGGCTGGGCAGCTCGCCAACCAGGTCAAGATCGCGGCCTTCCTGGGCTTGTTCGGCCTGTGCCAGACGGTGGTGATCGCCGCCGGCGGCCAAGGGCTTGACCTGTCGGTCGGCGCGGTGGCGACGCTGGGCGGCGTGCTCGGGGCGGCAGTGACGGGGGGTGCGGACGCGGCGGTGCCGCTCGGCGGGGCGGCCGCCTGCTTTGCCGGGCTGCTCGTGGGCGCCGTCAACGGGGTCGGCGTTGCCGTGCTCGGCATCCCGCCCCTCGTGGCCACCCTGGCCGTCGCGAGCGTGGTCAACGGCGGGCTGATCGTCGCGGTCTCTTTGTTCAAGCCCGCGGACGCGGCGAGTTCCGCCCTGGTTTGGCTTGCCGGCCGCGCGTCCGGCGGCGTCCCGAACGTCGTGGTGCTGTGGGCCGTGGTCGCCGCGGCGGCGGTGTGGCTGCTGTCCCGCTCCGCCTGGGGACGGCGGCTGTGCGGGACCGGCGCCAACCACACGGTGGCGCTGCTCTCGGGCACGCGCGTGCGGGCGGTGCGCTTCGCCGCCTATGCGCTCAGCGGCCTGCTTGCGGCGTTCAGCGGCTTCCTGCTGACGGGGTATGTCGGGCAGGCTTTCCTGGGCCTGGGCAACGCCTACGTCCTGACCAGCATCGTCACCGCGGCGATCGGCGGCGTGGCGTTGGCTGGCGGGCGTGCGCCCTACGCCGGGGTGGCCGCAGCCGCCGTCATGCTGACGGTGCTCGTGAGCCTGCTGACCGCGGTGAACATCGGCGAGGCCGGGCGGCAGGTCACGTTCGGCGCCACCCTCCTTGCGTTCCTGGCGCTCGACCGGATCGTGGCCGGAAGGCCGAAAGGGCCGTGAGGCCCCAACAGAAAGGAACCCCCGCCATGCGTGTTGGATTCATCGGCCTCGGCCTGATGGGAACCCCAATGGCCCGCAACATTCTGGGCGGCGGTTTTCCCGTGGTCGTTTGGAACCGCACCGAAGCGAAAGCCGAGCCACTGCTGGCTGCCGGGGCGACATGGGCCGAGAGCGTTGGCCAGTTGGCCGGGCAGTCCGACGTGGTCGTGACGATGGTGACCGATGCCGCGGCGTCGGAGCAGGTGATCTGCGGCGAGGGTGGCGTCCTCGACCATGCGAGGCCCGGAACGGTTATCATCGACACGAGCTCGATCGCCCCGGACATGTCCCGGTCCATCGCGGCGCGTGCGCGGGTCCGCGGGGTTTCGATGCTCGATGCGCCCGTCACGGGGAACCCGAAGGTCGCGGAGGCCGGGAAGCTCGGCGTCATGATCGGTGGCGAAGAGGAGATGGTGCGGCGCGTCCGGCCGGTCCTGGAGACGATTGCGGCGGTGATCGTCCACGCCGGGCCGTCAGGCGCCGGGTCCACGCTCAAGCTCGTCAACAACCTTATCCTGGGCGTCGCCATCCAGGCCGTTGCCGAGGCCTTGGTGCTCGCAAGGAAGGCGGGGATCCACCCTGACCGGGTCCGGGAGATCACGAGCGTCGGCGGCGCTCGCACGGCCGCAATGGAGACGCGCGGGCCGCGGATGATCGCGTCCGG
>CAXTUO010000319.1:3956-5035 GCA_964247175.1 uncultured Acetobacteraceae bacterium
TTTCTCGGCCAACAACATGCACAAGGATCTTTCGACAGCGCTTGCCCTCGCGGACGCCTTGGGTGTCGCCGCTCCGGCCGCGGCGGCGGCGTTGGAGATGCTCCGCGTTGCGCGTGCGCAGGGCAAGGGCCACTTGGACTCGGCTGTGGTCTACACGGTCGTCGAACAGCTTTCCGGCCTCGGCCCGGAATAGCAGCCGCTCCATAGCTTCGGTGCAGCCTGCCGCTGATGCTGACCCGACGGCGTGCTTCCCACGCCGGGCTTCACCGGACTTCGGCTTCACCAGAGCTATGCCGGCAGAAACGGGACGGCCAGCATGTCGCCCGGCAGTGGGCTCAAGCTTTATCTCTATGGCTACCTGGACGCATCCCGTCCAGCTACCGCTTTGAGCGTGAAGCGCAGCGCAATTTCGAACTGATATGGTTGACGGCGCGGCTCGTGCCGGACTTCAAGAGCATTGCCGACTTCCGGCGCGACAACGGCCCGGCAATCCGGGCAACCTGCCGGCTGTTTGTCAGGCTCTGCCGCAAGCTGAACCTGTTCTCGGAATCGGTGGTCGCGATTGACGGCAGCAAGCTTAATGCTGTGAACACGCGAGACAAGAACCACACGTCGGCTCCCGTGTGACGGCGGATCGAGCAGGCGGAAGGGCCCGACATGCCGCCGAGTGTGGGCTGCCTCATGCGCCACGCAAAGGGTCTGTCGCCGACGACGTCCGCATGTTCCGCCCGTTCGCACTCGCGTCCGCCCCGGCCACGCTTACGGCTGTCCCGACGAGGAGGCCGACATCGTGCAACGCCTCGACCCCGCCATTCAAGACCACGCCGGCTCTTCCGTGCCCTGCGCTCCCGACGCTGACAGGACGCGCCCCACGCTGTCCGTGGTCGACAGGAACGGCAGGCCCGTCCGCCCGCTCGGCGCCGCCGAGCTGGAGGCGATGCTGGCCGCCTTTGCACGGCCGGGCGCGACCGCCGCAGCACGCACGCGCGGGGCGGGCATCGTGCGCAGGGTGCAGCAGCGGAACTGCTGGTTCCGGTGCGGGTGCCTGGACGGGACCGAATCGGCGCCCATCCTCGTCC